>SYAK01000171.1 GCA_005788935.1 Pseudomonadota bacterium | reverse complement strand
TCTCGGACCGGCTCGGCCGAGGGACCCTTCAGGGCGATCAGCTCGGAGGCCGCCTTGAGCGCCCCCTCGATCGGGCCCGAGGCGACCTGTTCCCAGGCGAGTCCCTTGACCATCTCGGGCTCGGCCTTCATGGCCTCGGCGGCCGCGTGCCCGGCCTTGTCACGCGGGTGGGCGGGCACGTCGAGCTCTGCGCGCGCGCGTCCGAAATTCATGACGCGCAGCTGCTCGCGGGCGGCCTCGAGCCGCCGAGCGGTGTCGAAGCGCCAGGTCCCGTCGAAGATGGCGCACGCCTCGTCGCCCTCGAGCGCGATGACGACGCCGTCATCGGTCGGCGTGATGGTCCCGGAGCACTCATCGTCGGAGAGGAAGCCCTCGGCGGCGATCGCGTCTTCGAATCTGGCGCGCTCGCCCGAGGCTCTGATCCCCTTTGAGAACGGGAGCTCGGGCCCGGCATCGAGCGCGAGCCTGTCAGGGAGGACCGTGATGGTCTGCTCACCCCGGACGTAGGAGCCAAGCATGGCCTCGAGCGGGTCAACGGGCGCCTCTGGCGCGGCCGCATCAGGCCTTTTGCAGGCCGTGAGGCCGACCAGCGCGAGCAGGGCCACGGTGGACGCGAGCGCGCGCCCGAGGGGGCCTTTGGCCAAGTGTCGCGCCGTGGGCATCATCTGGCCTCAGGGGTCGGCGCAGGCTGGGGCGGGGGCGTATCACCGTCGCCCGATGTGCCCTGCGAGCCGTTGCAGACGGGCAGACCCTTCGTGGCGGCCCTCTCCCGCGCCGCCGACAAGGCCACCTCCGCGAGGCGGTCGCCGAGCTCGACCTTGAGCCCTGTGCGCATCCCCGAGAGCTCGCGACCGAGGCCGCACACCTCGCGGATGCGACTCTCGGGCATCGCCGCGACCATGTCCTTGCGGGCCTGAACGAGCGCGATGGTGGGCGTGCCGACGAGGGCCATGGCCGCAGCGAGAACGAGCCCCACGAGCCCGCCCGCGAGCACGCCGCGTACCGACAGCCTGACAACGGCGTGCTCCCGCGCATGTTGCGCGCGCCGCTCCTCGAGACGCGCGCGCTCGGCCGCCGCCTCGATCTCCGCCCGCTTGCGCTCTTCCTCGGCCCGCTTGCGCTCCTCCTCGTCCCTCTGCCTGGCGATCTGCTCCCTCTCGTGCAGGGCCTTCGCCTCTGCTTCCCGAGCCCTCGCTGCGTCGGCCTCGGCCTCAGCCTTCAGCCGCGCCTCGGCGAGCTGCTTCTCACGTGCCTGTGCGCGCTTCAGGGCGGCCTCGTCGCGCTTGCGTGCGGCCTCATCGCCCTTCCGCTTCTCTGCCAGAAGCCGGAGCGCCTCCGCTGGCTCGGGCGGGGGAGACCAACCCGGGTCTCCCGACACCTGGCGACATACGTCGAGGCACATCGCGAGCGCCTCACGCTGCGGCAAACCCAGCCCCTGAATGGCAGTCCGCTGCAGAACCACCCACTCGTTGTAGTCGATCACCTTCTCGAGGGTGTCATTTGTCTCGTAGGCCTTGCGAGCCTCTGCGGCAAGCGCCGCCCGAACCTCCTCGCGAGCCAGTCGCAGCAGCTCCGCCGCACACGCCTCGGCGTCCTTGTTTGCCAGGTCCTCGATCGAGGCGCACCATCTCTTGAAGTGCGCTGGCATGCGCTTCAGGTGCTGGAAGTTTGTCCCCTTGCTCTCCAGCTCCTGCTTCTTTCGAACGAAGGCCGAGACCTTCTCGCACAACAGACGAGGCGGGACCTCTCCCGCGAAGAGGGCCGCACGCTCGTCCAGAAGTCCGAGGAGCTGCAGGGTGACCGCATCCCCTTTCCCGAGTTCTGTGTCCACCTTGCGGATGTCGTGATCCGTGAAGCTGAAGAAGGTCGGGGGCGGCGGGGGCGCCACGAAGCCTGACCGGGCCCCTGCGGCCTCGACTGACACCGGAGCGAACAGCTGTGGCGTGGCGCCCCCCCGGTCTGCGACCTCGAGCCGCAGCCCCCCCGCGGCGGGGCTGTCGACCACCAGCCTAAGGCCGCCAGCGCCGCTGGCCGCCTCATCCCCCCGCGTGCCAATCCCGGCGTCGGCCCCGAGACGGAGAGCGCCTTCACCGTGGGCTTGCGTTGCGGCAGGGGATGTGGCGATGGGCTCCTTGGTCAGCCGAAGGCTGCCCACCACCACCGGATCCTTCTCGAGCCGAGGCCCACCTTCACCTGAACCACTCTTTCCGCCTCGAATCATCCACCGCTCCCTCCCGCCCTCAGCGGAACGACACCAGAACGCGCCGCCTCCACACCGCCAGCCGCGCGGAGGGCCCCGTCGCCGTGACCTCCAGGGTCAGCCCGGAGACCACCGTCCCCGCTCGCGGCGACTCGGAGTCCGTCATTGGCGATGGGACCCTTCTCGAGCTGGAGACCGCCTCCGTCGTTGTTGTCACCGCTGCCCACACGAGAGTCCTTTTCGCGCCATGGCCCCGACCCTCACGTCCGGAGCCGCAGGCCATCGAGGAGCTCGCGCCGGCGCTTCAGCTGCTCCTGACCAAGGACGCGCGACGGGTCGAAGACGATGGGCACCTCGCGCTCGAACCCGGCGACCATGACCGTGAGGCGCTTCGCGTCGTTGCCCTCGATCTGCAGTCGAATCGTGACGCTCTGGAGTTCCGGACTGGGCGTGAACCCGTCGATGCGGCACTCGCCGA
>SYAK01000170.1 GCA_005788935.1 Pseudomonadota bacterium | reverse complement strand
CGCGAGCGCGTCGGCTATCCGCGCCGGTCCCGCGGGCTCGTGCGCGCGGGCGTCTGAAGGTTCTGCGCCTCGTCTCCCACGACCACGGCGCCTGTCACTGCGCGGGGGACTCAGCCAAAGTGCCGAGCCCCGTCACGCGACCAGACCAGGCGCTCAGAAGATGCCGCCCTTCAGGCTGATGCCGTTTGTGCCACCCTGAGGGCGCTTCACCGCGGGGGCTGACGCGACCGGCTTGCCGCCTGCAGCCGCAGCCGCCTGCAGCTCGGCGTTCTTCGCCTCGAGCTCGGCCTTCGCCGCTGCGGCCGCCTTGACGCTCGCCTCGAGCTCAGCGACCTTCGCGGCCTCCTCGGCCAGCTTGGCCTTCGCGGCGGCCTCGAGGGCGGCTGCCTTGCCAACCACCGAGATTGTGGCACGAGCGGCCGAACCGACGTCCACAAAGACCCCGCGTGGCTCGGGCTGCACCGCGAGCGCCCCACCGAAGCCGAGGCCCGCGCCGAGGAGTGTCATCGCGGCCACGAGCGCCCAGCTGACGCCCCGGCGCTGAGGCTCGGCCGGGGTCTCGACGACCGGGCCCGGGGCTGGAGCTACAGGGGCCACCACGGCTGGGCGGCGATGCTGGCCCGTCACGACCTCGTCCCGGGACTCGCCAGCCTCTCCGCGGGCCTTGTTGAGGCTCTCGTTGCGGAGGCGCGCCTCCTGGTTCAGCTTCTCCTGCGCCGCCATGCGAAGGCGGCCCTCCTCACGCTCGCGTTGCTCACGGGCCTCGCGATCGCGCTTCTGCGCCTCGCTCTCCACGCGCTGCTGCCGCTCCTGGGCGACGTCCGCCTTGACCGAGCTGAGGAGGTCGCTCAGCAGGTTGCCAGCGGCTGGCGAGGCCGACGTCACGACGCCATCGTCTTCACCGGGTCCCTTCTTCCGCTCCACCATGGCTGTCCTCCTCGTCACGCGTGGGGCCCATCTCGCAGGCCCGTGGCCGGCGCGCGCGCCGACCCGGAGCAGGACTATACGCCCGAATCGCCCCGCGGATCCACCGCGACGTCAACAGCTCCGGGCGTGCTCAGCGGACAAAGCCATTGAGCTCGAAGCTGTTGAGCTGCCTCACCTCGTCCGTCTCGGTGTCGACGAAGGTGATCCACCCCGTCGGGTTATCAAGCGAGATCGCCATCTTCGAGACCTGCGGCATGGCTCCGACGAAGGTCGGTGCGTCGGGCACGGCGTAGGTGCGGGTCGAGAACGTCTCCGTCGTCACGCGGTGGACCTCGTGACGCGCTCCAGCCGGATCGGGCAGAAGCGCGAAGAGTTCGGCCCCATCGCGTGTGAAGGTGAACATCGAGGCGGGGCTCGTCGTCGCGACGACCTTGATGTAGCCCGACGCGAGATCGAGCAACGCGTAAGCCTCCTGCCCCCTGATGGCGCCCGTGCCCGAGCTCTTGCGCAGCTGCAGCGCCGCCACCGCCCCCGTCGGGTCGACCGCGATCCCCTCGACCTCCTTGACGAGCGGCAGCAGCGTGACCGCCCCCGCCGCCAGATCCAGCAGCCCGACCGCGGGCGATCCGGCCTGTGTCGTGTAGAGCAGGGCCCGCTCGGCCCCCGACGTCAGCGCGAGCGAACCGAAGGCCCCACCCGATGCCACATATCGAACATGCGGATTATCTGGCATGATCAGCGTGTCCGGATCGGGCTCGCCTTGCCACAGGAAGGCCTCGGGGACCTCGATGACAGCGACCTCGGCGCGCGCCTTCAACGGCACGAGGAGCCGCTCGCCGTCGGCCGTCAGATCGAGATCCGATGGAAAGTCGGGCAGCGCAAGGCGATGGCGGACTCGCGTCTCGAGGTCGATCCACAGGAGCTCGGCGTACTGCAGATCGCGCACGACGACGAAGCGCCCGTCTGGGGCTGGGACAATCTCGCGCTCGAGCATCGACGTGAAGACGTCGCCCGTCGTGGGGATCGGCGGGACGAAGAGGTCTCCCGCGAGGGTCGAGAGGTCGACGACGCTGACGCCATTGTCGCACGCGACGAGGGCGAGGCGGTCGTCGTCGGCGAACTGAACGGCGGTGGGCTGGTAGCCGACAGCGAGGTTGAACACGGCCTCCTCGCCCGGGAGCAAGCGGAGGGCCGTCACGTCCTGCAGCGTCGCCGCAAGCCCGCTCGGGCCCGGGCCGGCGACCCGCGCGTCATGCCAGGCGAAGGCCCAGGCCCCGTCGGGCGAGAGCTCGAGGCGGTTGGCGCCCGCCGCGACCGGGAACGTGTCGGCCACAAAGCGGGTGTCGGGCGCGTCCGGGTCGTAGCGGACGAGGGTCACATCGCTCGAGCCCTCGTTCAGGACGGCGGCCCCACCGTGGTCTGGCAACGCGCGGACAATCGTCGGGGTGAGCCCGACCTCGACGAGATGGACCCGGAGATCACGGCCATCGACGGCGATCAGCGCATCCAGCGAGGCCGACGGCACGAACAGGTAGCGGTCGCCCGCCTCAGGCGTGCGCAGGTCGAAGTCGAGCTCGTTCTCGGGCGGCGGCGGTGCTGCGGAGCCGTCGTCATCGCCTCCTGACGGGCCTGTCGTGCCGCTGCCCGCGTCCATCCCGGGCCACGTGGACTCGCCCCCACCCGGCCCCGAGGCCGCCATGTCCGACGCCGCGTCGCCGCATCCGACGATCGAGGCCATGACGCACGTGATCGTAAGGTTTGTTTGCATCAAAATCCTCCTGTACGGGGCGTCGTCAGAACGCGAGGCCGAGGTGGAAGGCGAGCTGGAGGCCCGAGAGATCGACCGAGCCGAAATCGCGGGGGGCCGAGGCGGCCGCACCCGGGACGTCGAGCACCACGTCGTCGAGGGCGGTCGCGGTGCGGAGCGCGTAGCCCGCAAGGAGGCGCATCCGGAGCGCGACGACGTGACCGAGCGGTATGGTGACACCCAGGCCGACGCGCGGGGTCAGTCCCAGCGCGTGGCCGCCACCCGAGCCCGCCGCGCCGTCGAGTTCGAAGGTCGTGCGGACCGCGAGGAGCTCGGCCTCGAGCTCGGCTGCGACCTCGAACCAACGGCCGAGGGGCTCCGCGACGCGAGCGCCTGCGATGAAGCCGTGGAAGCGGGTCGAGGCGTCATAACGTCCTGTCGTGACGAAGAGATCCCCGCCGCCACGATAGCCCGCCATGACCGTGAACCGGTTATCGATCCGATAGCCAAAGCGCATGGAGCCGGTCGCGGCGGCCCTCGATGCCGTGACCTGACCCATCCGCCGCGCGGAAAGCCAGGTCGGCTCGCTGCCAAGACCGACCTCGAAGCGCGGGCGGCGGGGCGTCGGCGGCTCGACGTCGTGGCGCGCATCCTCAAGGACCTCCTCCGGATCGGGGGCCTCGACAGGCGGCGGCTCGGCGGCCGGTGCGACCGGGAGCGCAGGGGGCGCCGGTGTCTCGGGCGTGGCCCCCTCCAAGCCAGCTGGAGAGGCGGGTTCCGACGGGGCCGGTTCGGCGGCCCGAGCCGTCGGGACGAGCCCGAGGAAGCACACGAGCGCGCCGCAAGACATCGTGGATCGCATGGTTCTGCTCCGGCGTGGCGACGTCATTGGAGGAGTCCTGTCAGCGCGAGTCCGGGCATTGCGAAGGCGTTGTCGCCACGGGTCTCGAGGGCTGGCCAAAGCACGAGGGTGCCGCCAGCGGCCGCCGACCAGGTCGCGACAGTCCCCGCGGAGGGCAGCGTGAAGAGGGCCTCTCCGCCAAGTGGCACGGCCGCGACCTCGGGGTGGAGGTCGGCGAGGTCGACGCTGACGAGGAAGTCTGCGCCATCGACCGAGGTCAGCGCGTAGAGGCGGCCGAGCTCGGGCGCGAGGCGGAGATCGCGGATAGCGCCCGTCCGTCCGAACCCGGCGACGCGGTCGGTGTCGGCGTCGAGGATGCCGACCGCGTCTGTGGCGCCGTCCTTCAGCACGACGAAGCGGGTCGAGCCCGGGATGGGCAGGACACGGCTGAAGGGCTCACGCGTCGTCCGGGTCCGGAAGGCCCGCGCATCGCCAGCCGCGAAGGCCTCGATGTCCATCACGTGAAAGGTCGAGGTACCTCGAAGGCTGGCGTAGATGAGGGCCTCGGTCCCTCCGTCCGCGCCCTCGAAGACCACGACCCGGTCGAGCCCGGTCGTGAGGCGCGCGGTGCGCCCGGTGGCGGTGCGGACATCCGTCAGCGTCACCGTGCCCGCTCCGGGGTTGGTCGAGAGCGTCGCAAGGCGCGCGAGACCACCGGCCGCGTCGGGCAGCGAAACGAGTGTCGCGGCCCCGCCCGGTCCGATGCCCGAGAGCTGGGAGAGCGTCACGTCAAAGTCTGGCTCGCCCGCAGGAGCCGACGCCCGTGCGGTCAGGGCGAGGGCATAGACGGCGTTCGCCTCGGCCGTCGTGACGATGGCCCACAGCGTCTCGACACCACGGGTGTCGACATCTGTCCCGAAGACCACCTCGCGCGGGGTACGATCCCCGCCCGTCGTCAGCGAGACGAGGGGCACGGAGCGCTCGCGGCGTTCGGGCGCGTCGGCGGCGAGGATCGCGACGTGCTCGTCGGAGAGCGCAAAGACGTAGCGGCGGTCGCTTCCGTCCGGGCCCGCAACCGCTGGCGAGAACGCGACGTGCCGCGGGGCCCCGCCGAGCGAGGGCAGCGTACGGCGGCTGACCGCGTCTTCGGCGGCGACGCCAGAAGCCAGGTCGAGGAGCGCGACCTCGTTCTCGTTGTGGAAGACAGCCGAGGCGGTCGCGGGCGGGAACCAGGCGAGGGCATAGTCGCCAGCCTCGGAGACGGACAGCGCCTCGAACGGCGCGCCGACGTCGAACGTCCGCGTGCTCTCGGCCCCTGTCAGGTCCACGAGATCGACGGTCCGGGTCTCGCGGGCGAGCGCGAGGGCAGCGCGGGCGCCCGGGATTGCGGCCACGCGGGTCGGCGGGCCGGACAGCGGCAGGGCCTCGGGCTCCCCCGAGACGCCGTCAGCGGGGGTCACGACGAGCAGCCGCCCGGTGACCGAGTCGTCGAGGGTGCGGGTCTCGCCGGCCACGAGGCGCTCACCCACCGCAACAGGCGTCAGCAGGGCGCTCTCGGGCGCGGGATCAAGCGCACAGGCCGCCACGAGAAGGGGCATCGCGAGGCCGAAGGCGATGAGGGGATATGGGCGCATGGGGGTCCTCGGCGGGCGTTTGGCAGGCCTTGCCCCACCGCCAGCGTCGGCAGCGTGCCCCGCGACATGGCCCGAAATCAAGAGGGAGGGCCCATTTCCGGTGTCGGTGTGCAGGTCGGGACCGAACCCTCAGGCGCGACCGGAGCGCGCGGCGCGGCGTTGACCGACGAAAGTCAGCACGAGCCAGATGAGCGCGATGAAGCCGGTGCCGAGGATGGCGAGGCGGACCGCGCTGACGAACGAGAAGACCCCAGCCTCGAGCTGGATGGCCTGATGAATCAGGAAGAGCCCAAAGACCCGCCCGAGGCCACCGACATGCCCGACCAGCGCCTCCGCGAACCCAAGCAGCAGACCCGCAAGGATGGCGGACATCAGGACCCCGAGGACTCCCCCGAGAAGCAGCCCCTCCCCAGTCGGCGTGCAGGGGAGGTCCTGCGGCAGCCCGAACCCGTCGAGGGCTGTCTCGCAGGTCGCGACGGGGATGCTGTCCTTTGACGGCAGGATGATGCGCGGTACGGCCCGCGCGAGCTCGCTCGCGAGGAGATCGAGGCCGTCAGCGTCGGCCCCGAACGGCTGCATGTCGAGGACGATGGCGTCAAACCACAGGTAGGTGAGGCGTGACTCGATGGCCTCGACGCCCTTCGTGTCACCGATCGAGTCGACGGCGCGGTCGAACCGACCTCGGAGGTCCACCGTCTCCCCGCTCGACACGCTGCGCCAGCCCGTCGACGCGACCGCAAAGACGAGCATCACCACAGCGACCGCGCCAAGCCGCAGCCACACCCCGAGCGAGAGCCGCCAGCGCGCCTGCAGCGCCTGGCCGAGACCGATGATGAGTGCCACGGCGATCATCAGACGGCGGGACTGCAGCACGAACAGCAGCGCGAGGTTGACGGCGAACGCCCCAATCTGCCACGGGGCAAGCTTCACCCCCAGCCCACCGGGCGGCCCACCATCCACGCGGCCAGCGCTCCGGCAGGTCAACGCGACGAGCAGCGTGGGGCCGTAGAGCAGCTCGAGACGGATGGCGCCGACCTCCTGGTTCGGCGGCGGAGCCCCTCCCCAGTTGCTGAGCATGCCCTTCCCGAGGGCCGCGAGGAAGCAGAGGCCGAGAAAGATGAGGACGCTCAGCTCAACGCGGGCCGAGGTCTCACGCGTCTCATGCGCGCGCCCAGCCTCGAGCGCGCCGTGGGTGAGCCTCGCGCTCCAGGCGACCACGACCAGGAAGAAGAGCAGCGACAGGGCCGCGAGCTGTGCACCCTCGGCGGTCGCGTGGTAGCCGTCGATCGTCACGCCCGAGACCACCGCTCCGCCGAGCCCGTTCGAGTAGGCGAGGCAGGTCGCCATGAGGACGGTGCCGGTCAGGACCCGGCCGCCCGCGACGGCGTAGCCGAAGATGAGGGCGGTGGCGAGGGCCCAGACCAGCGCCGCCGCGACCGCGTGAAGCGAGAGCTCGGCCCAGGGAACGGCGAGGACCGCGAGGGCCGCGAACACGACCGCGCGACCGCCGCGTTCCGTCCCGGTTGCGGACCGCGGCCGGCCTGCGGCTGACACCTGGCGCCGGGCCGTGCCCGCCCGCACCCCGGTCGACACGGGTCGAGGCTCGGCGACCGACAGGGCCTCCCTCACGGACCGCTCCGGACGGAGGCGCCCGCACCCGGACGCACATGGTGAGCGGCGCGGGGCGACGTCAGGGGGAGGCGCGTCATGCCCACGTCACCCCTGCGCCCCCTGTGCAAGGCATATCATTCAAGTCGCACCATCCTGACGATCTCGCCGCGCGAGCCAACGCAGGACAGCGCCCGCAAACAGCGCGAGGCAGGCACCTGGCAGCGGCGCGGCGCCCCCGCATCCGAGCGAGGTTTCGACGGGCGGCCGCTCGACCGCTTCGGGCAGGTCCGCGGCCTCCGCCAACGCGTCGGGGACCTCAACGTCCTCGCCTGCGCCGTCCCCTTCCCAAGCGTCGTCCCCTTCGCGAGCCCCTTCCGCGGTGGCTGGCTCGGGTGGCAACTCGGGCCCGGGCTCCGGCCCGGCCTCGGACGGAGGCGGATAGAGGTGGCAGAGCCCGGCGAGGTCGTCCTCGGCGAGGGTCCTCAGCGCGCAGTGCCCCTCCTCGGTCTTCGGGAACATGGTCGCGTCGGGGAGGTCGCTGTGGTCGAGGCCAAGCGCGTGCCCGAGCTCGTGGGTGAGAACCGACGTCAGGTCGTACCGGTCGAGGCCAGCTGGACACGCATCCGAAACCGTAAAGGCGTGCCCGCCGAGATTGACGGCGACGTCGGTGTCGAGGATGGCCCCCGAGCCGACGCGGAAGGCGACGAGGGTCCGCGCGAGCTCGGTGGCACCGAAGCGCGCGTTCCAGCTGCTCGCGCTGTCGATCCAGACGACGCTGCCGCGCAGGTCGGCGTCATCGAGCTGCGCCTCCGCATCGATCCCGCCGAATCGCAACAGCGGAACGCCACAGCCCGTCTCGGCCCAAGGCGCGAGCGCCGACGACATCGCCTCGGCCACCGCCGCGTCCCCGCCCGCGATCGGCCATCCAGGCTGCAGCACGTAGGGGTGGGCGGCCCCGTCCCAGTGGACCTCGGACCCGCGACTCGTCAGGAACACGCGCCACGCATGCCCACGCCCTGGGGAGAGCGCGAGCGCGAGACCGCACGTCGCGGCCAGCACCCTCGCCACCGCGGTCCCGACCGGCCGACCGCGCTCTGCGTGTCCCCATCCCCCCATGCGCACACTCCGTCGGGGGGCATCCTGCCCGAGGCGGCCGCTCGATGCCAGCCCAGCGTGGGCTGCGTCCCGCGCGTTGACGTCGGCCGCGTCCGCGCCGAGAGTCCAGCCTTCACCCACCCGAGGCCTTCGCCCCATGCGTCATCAGCTCTTCCTCGACCTCGACGGCGTCCTCGCCGACTTCGACACGGGCGTCGTCCGCGCGACCGGCAAGACTCCCGGCGAGCTCGCCATCCGCGAGATGTGGCAGCGCCTCGCGCGAACCCGAGGCTTCTTCGAACACCTCGACTGGATGCCTGGCGGGCGCACCCTGTTGGACGCGACCGCTCACCTCGCCCCTGTCATCCTGACCGGCGTCCCGCACGGCGGCTGGGCCGAGGCGCAGAAGCTCGCCTGGTGTGCCCGCGAGCTCGGCCCGAACGTGCCCGTCGCGACGTGCCTCGCCCGCGACAAGCCGCTCAAGGCGCGCACCTTCCTTCAGCCCGACGCGATTCCGGTGATCGTCGACGATCGGGAGAAGCACAAGGCTGGCTGGGAGGCCCACGGTGGGGTCTTCATCGTCCACCGGCGCACCGAGGACTCGCTCGCCGCGCTGCGCGCGCTCGGCCTGCTGTGACCGCCTGGCGCTGAATGACCGCTCATTCAGCGACGCCCGGACCGCCTGGACCCGCAGAGGCGAGGCCTGGTGACCAACCGGGAAGTCCGAGGGCGTCG
>SYAK01000169.1 GCA_005788935.1 Pseudomonadota bacterium | reverse complement strand
GGCGCCCCGCGAAGGCGGCGGTGGTGCGGGTCATCTGGTCGATCGCTGCCGCTCTCGCGATCGGAGCCCCCGCCCGGGCCGACGTGCCCCCCGCGCCGCCAGCGCCGCCGCCCGGACCGCCCTGCCGGGGCGCCCCGCCCGCAGATCAGTGGGTCCGGGAGCGCTTTTCCGCCTTCGTCGCCGTGTGGCGTGACCGCCTCCCCGGCCCGGCAGGCGAGGGGCGTCTGGCCCGACAGGTGGCGGCCTTCCTCGGAGCCCACGCCGACTTTGGCGAGTTCGCCCGGCGCGCGCTCGGATCGTCCTGGAACGCCGCCGATGACGAGCGTCGCGGCCGCTGGGAGAGCCTTCTCCGGAACGGGCTCGAACGCAGGTATCTCGACCAGCTTCGGTCACCGCTCGGCGCGACGCTGTCGGTCGAAGCGACTCGGGGCGACTGTGAGGCGATGACGGTGACCCTCGGGGTGCGCCATCGCCTGCATCGGGACCTCCACACGTTCGAGGTCGTGCTGCGCTGGGACGCCCGCTCCTGGCGGGTCACCGACACCGTCGTCGACGAGGCCTCGCTGCTCGAGCATTACCGTGCCCGTTTTCGGCGCATCCACGCGGCGGGGGGTGTCGAGGCCGTCGACACTTACCTTGTGGCCTTCGGGGCCCCGCCTTCCGAGTGACCCGCACGGAGCTTCTCGCGCCCGTCGTCGGGCCATGCTAACGTCCGACGCATGAAGGCCGAAGCGCCCAACGCCCCACCTGACGCCCACGGGGCGCTGTCTGACGCGCCCGCCGACGCTGGACCGCTGCCCGCGGAGCTCCTCGCGCTCGGCGACGATGCGGAGCGTCGTGCCCGCTTCGACGCACTCGACCCGGCCCGTATCGCGCACCGGTCAGCAATGATCACGGGGCGGAGCTTCTTCACGCGCTTCATCTGCTGGCTGTTCTTTCGGAAGACCGACTTCGACGAGCGCCACGTCCGCACGCTCCGCGAGGGAAGTGCGAACGCCGATGTCGTCTATGTGATGAATCATCACAGCCTTCTTGATTATCTGTACTTCAACTACGCGTTTCTGCGGTTCGGCCTCCCGCTCGCCCTCGTCGCCAACTCCGTCGCGACGATGCTGTTCTTCCGGCCGCTCTGGGCCGTCGTGTTGCACGGCCTGCGGCGGATGGTCGGATATTGGCGTCACCGCCTGCCGCGCGCCGAACGCTTTGCGTATGCGCTCGCGCGAGGGCAGGCGGCGTTTCTCTTTCTGCGGCGGCGCGGCCTCCTTCCCTGGGTGCCGCCGGTTCAGGTCGAGGACGCTTACCTCGAGACGCTGCTGCAGACGCAGCTCGGGCGGCTGAGGATGGCCCAGGAGAATCCCGGGGTCACGCCGCGCGGCGTGCTGCTCGTCCCGCAGCTGCTCATCTGGACCCAGGATCCCGAGCGCGCCCGGAAGTCCTTCTGGACTGCGGTCTTCGGAACGACCGAGGCGCCGAGTCGTCTGCGGAAGTTCCTGAACTTCCTGATCAACCGGCGGCGAACGTTCGTGCAGCTCGGTGTGCCGATTGACCTGCGGGAATTTCTTGCGCGCAACGCGGACGCGCGTGACCTCCAGACGCTCGCGGCCCGCCTGCGCGGCGAGCTGAGCGTCACGCTGTCCGTGGAAGAGCGGGTCATCAAGGGGCCCGTGCTGAAGCGTGGCGACCAGATCCGCGAGGAGATCATGGCCGACGCGTCGATGCGCGAGCAGCTCGTCGAGCTCGCGCGCGAGATGAACGTGCCCGAGGAGCGCCTCATCCGCGAGATCGACGGCTACGTGAAGGAGATGGCGGCCGACTTCAGGATGTCGACGGTCGAGTACATCTGCATCGCGATGACCATCGTCTTCAACCGCATCTACTCCGAGCTCGTGGTCGACTACGCCGGGCTCGAGCGCGTGCGCGAGGCGGCCCGGAAGACACCGCTCATCCTGCTGCCGTGCCATCGCAGCCACGTCGACTACCTCGTCATATCCTATCTCTTTTACATCAACGGGCTCGTGCCGCCGCACATCGCGGCGGGCAAGAACCTTAACTTCTTCCCGGTCGGGGGCATCTTCCGGCGGGCTGGCGCATTCTTCATCCGCCGCTCCTTCCGCGACAACAAGGGCTACGGGCTCGCGTTTCGCGAGTACCTGACGAAGCTCGTGAAGGAAGGCTACTGGATCGAGTTCTTCATCGAGGGCGGCCGCTCGCGGACGGGCAAGATGCTCAGCCCGAAGTTCGGCATGCTGAAGGTCATCGTCGACGCCATCCGGAACGGCGCCGCACCTGACGTACAATTTGTCCCGATTTACGTGGGTTACGAGCATGTCATCGAGGAGAAGGCCTTCTCGCAGGAGCTCGGAGGGGCGAGCAAGAAGAAGGAAAACCTGGGCGCCATCCTGAAGGCCACCAAGGTCCTCTGGGCGCGCTACGGGCGGCTCTACATCAACTTCGGCGAGCCGATCTCGTGTCGTGAGGCCCTTGACCGCTTCGCCTCACGGCAGGCGGGTGGGGACGGCGGGCAGGCGCTCAACCGTGGCCGCGACGTCGAGACGCGCTTCCTCGAGAAGCTGGGCTACCGCATCTCCGACGGCATCAATCGCGTCGCCGTCGTCACGCCGACCTCGCTCGTAGCGGCCGCGCTGCTGTTCCATCCGCGTCGCGGCATCTCGCGGGACACCCTGCTCGCCCGCGTCGGGCTGCTCCTCGAGTTCGCGGAGGCCGCCGGGGCACGTCTCTCACAGACCATCCGGTCGGGGCTCGAGCGCAACATCGACACGATCTCGCAGAGCCGGGCGATGCTCGAGCAGGCCGACCTCTGGAGCGCACGCTTCGCCCTCGGAGAAGCATCCCCGCTCGCGCGGGCCCGCGGACACGCCATCGGCGATGCGGTCGACGAGGTCATCGCCCGTCTCGTGAGCCTCAAGCAGATCGACGTCCATCGTTTCGACGGCGAAGAGACGGTCTATGTGCCGCACCCTGAGGCGCGCATCAACCTCGACTTCTACAAGAACAATTTCATCCACATCATCGTGCCCGAGGCCATCATCGCGGCCGCCATCCGCGGGACCCTCGACGCGGACGGGACGACGAACGTCGCGTCCGTGATGGAGGCCGCAGCGTTCCTGTCGCGCACCTTCTCGCAGGAGTTCGTCTTCGACCCCGAGAAGGGCTTCGCGGTTCAATTCGCCGAGACGATGCGTCGCTTCAGCGAGGGGGCCCTTATCGACCGTCAGCCCGGGGAGGACTTCGCGCAGGTGCGCCTGCGCGTCTCGACCTCGGGTGCACCGACGCTCGAGCTGCTGCATCGCGCGCTCGTCCCGTGGATCGAGGCCTACTGGCTCATCGCCGAGGCGCTCGAGAACTTCTGGGAAGGCGAGCCCATCCCCGAGCAGCTCTTCATCCGCAAGTCGCAGTCACTTGGAGCGCGCCGTTTTCAGGTCGGCGACATCAGCTGCCCCGAGGCCTCGAGCAACGTGAACTTCCAGCACGCGCTCGCGGCCTGGCAGGAGTTCGGCCTCATCCAGACCTCGCGCAAGGGGCGCGAGAAGTTCATCGCGCCGACGGCCGAGGCGCTCGAGGCTGACCGCCTGAGCGAGCTGCGCCGTCGTTTGCGCGAGTTCTTCTGCCGCTGACCCCGCGGATGCTCAGGTCGACATGGATGCGCCGAGCACCAGCACGAGCTCGGCCGCGACTCCGGCCTCGGCGACGTTCGCGCCTGACCGCCAGCACGACGGTCCGCCCGGCACAGGGGCGTCGAGCCGCATCCGGAAGCCGCCCTCGAGCGGCGCATCGAGCGCTCCGACCCGGCGCAACACCCACGGCGGAGCGGTAGGCGCTGCCGCCTGGTTCGCCACGGACATCAGCACGAGGCTGCCAAGCGTCGGCGTCTCCACCGGCCCGCGCATGAGGAGCCAGGTCCCGGCCTCGATGCGCAGCGGGGCGTTCCCTGTGGCCTGCGCCAGCAGGTAGCCCTCGTTGTGCGGGGCGCGCCGACCGATGGGCCGCGCGAACCCGAGCGCCTTGCCAGGCGCGCCGATGCCACCGGACGAGCCCGGAGGGGTCGCCACGGGGCCCTCGGGACCATCCACCGCCAGGACATGCGCGGGCGTGCCTGACGCGTCCCAACGCCATCCCGCCGGCAGCCCGAGCCATGCGGCTCCGCTCTCCGGCAGCAGCGGCGCGCCAAAGAACTCGGTCACCGGAATCTGCAGCGCGTCCGCCACGCGGCCGATGGTCTCGAGCGTCGGGTTGTGACGTCCCGTCTCGAGCCGCTGCCACGCCTTCAGCGGGATGCCGAGCGTCGTCGCGGCCTCCTCCTGAGTTAGTCCCGCCCGCATTCTGTGGGCCCGGACCGACCTTCCCCATCGAAACAACAGCGCACCCTGAGTTGAGTCCTTTCTCATAGGCGAATAGAGTCAGGATGCGCCGCCCGAGTGCAACCCTCACGCGTGAAGGGTTTGCAAATTCCGAATCTTCACCCCGGTGTGAGAAGTGGCAAGAGCACACCGGACAGGGTCCTTGCACGCAAAGGTTCGATTGTGTGCCACGTGTCACACAGCTGCATGAGGTCCGCCGCCTGTGCGCCGAAACGCGTCTCGCCCGACACGAACCCCGAGCATTCCGCTTCGTGCCCACCAAAGTGGCGCCTGCTCCGCGCGCGCGCTATCCTGCGCCCATGACTCCGATCGTCCCGTCGACCTCCGAGCGCGACCTGCAGCAGCCCCCGCTGACCCCCGACGCCCTCGTCCCCTACGCCAAGCGCGTCTTCTGCAACCGGAACCTGCGCCTCGACCGCATCAGCGCCATCGGCTTCGACATGGACTACACCCTCGCCATCTACGAGGAGGCCATGGAGACCGTCCAGGCCGAGATGGCGCTGGCCCGCATGGTCGAGCGCTACCGGTACCCCGAGTCGATCCTCGGCATCCGCTACCGGCCCGACTTCGGTATTCGGGGGCTCGCCGTCGACATCCGCCATGGCAACCTCTTCAAGATGGACGCCCATCGCCACGTCGGCCGCACCTGGCACGGCAACCGCCCGCTGTCCCGCGATGAGCGCCGCGCCCTCTATCGCAACCGTCGCATGTCCCCGGCCGACCCGGACGTCGTGATGGTCGACACGCTGTTCTCGCTGCCCGAGCTGTGCCTTTACAGTCAGCTCGTCGCGATCCTCGACGCCACCACCCCCGAGACGCCCGACTACGCCCGGCTCTGGCGCGACCTCCGCGAGACGATGGACGTCATGCACCGCGACGGGTCGCTGAAGGCCCGCATCGCCGCCGACATCCCGCGCTTCATCCGGCGCCTGCCGACCCTTCCCGCGACGCTTGCCGCCTTCCGCCGCAGCGGCAAGCGGCTCTTCCTGCTGACCAACAGCGAGCCCGCCTACACCGAGCTCGTGATGCGCTACCTGCTCGACGGGGTCGAAGCGGAATTTCCGAGTTGGCGCGACTACTTCGAGGTCATCGTCGCGTCGGCCCGCAAGCCCGTCTTCTTCAGCGGTGACCAGCCCTTCCTCGAGGTCCTCCCCGACATGACGCCCGGGGAGCCCGTCTCGGAGCTGCGGGCCGGCGTCATGGTGGTCAACGGCAACCACCGTGACCTCTCCCGCCTCGCCCGGTTCGACGGGGACGAGGTCCTCTACGTGGGAGACCATCTCTACGGCGACATTTTGCGGTCCAAGCGATCGACCGCGTGGCGCACCGCGATGATCGTCCCGGAGATGGGGCGCGAACTCGACCGCATGCAGGCCCTCGGGCCGCGCCTCGACGAGCTCGAGCGCCTCGATCAGGTCACCCACCAGCTCGAGCTCGACCACGCGACGCTCTCGCGCACCGGCGGTCCCGTCGCCGCCCTGCAGGCGCAGCTTGAGGCCCTCCGCGCGAGCTTCGACCGGCTCGAGGTCGAGACCTCGAACCACTTCAACCCGCATTGGGGTGCGCTTTTTCGCGAGAAGAGCGAGCTGTCGGCCTTCGGGACCCAGGTCGAGGCCTACGCGTGCGTTTACACCGCCTGCGTCTCGAACTTCCTGCATTATTCGCCTGACAACTACTTCCGCTCGCCACGCGACCGCATGGCCCACGAGTTGCAGCGCTGAGAGGCCCACACGTTTTGCAGGTGACCGCGCGGGCCCGCCGGTGCTAGGTCGATCGCCATGCGCGACCCGGACGTCCCACCCGAGCCCGAAGACGCCGACAGCCTGCCCGCCGAGCCAGTGGTCGCCCGGACGGACGACGACCCCACGCCCGTGACGATCGCCTGCGGATGCCTGCGCGGCCTGCGCGACCCCGCCGTCATCTCCGAGCCCCGCTACGGGTTCTGGGCCACCGCCACGCTGCTCTTCGGCGTCACGGCGCCCCCACGGGCGGTCGACTTCCAGTGCCTCAAGTGCCGCAAGGTCATCGCGTCGGTCACGGACGCGGCGACCATCCGCCGCTTCACGCAGTGACGGCTGGGCGGCGTGACGAAAAAAGGGCGCCCGGACATCGCGTCGGGGCGCCCTCGGCTCGCGTTGGTCGCGCGTGTCAGTCGGCTGCGGCGGTCTTCGCGTTCTGCAGCCGCTTGACGAGGCCGCCGAGCGCGAAGCGCCAGTCCTCAAGCCCCTCCGGGTCCGCGCCGAACTCGTCGGCGAGGCGCGAGCCCTTCGAGATCCGCTCGACCGCCTTGATGGCCGAGACCACGAGCTCAGCGTCCGGCTCGTCCTGCGAGACGACCCAGTCCTTCATGCCGTCGGGCAGGCGTGGCGAGGCCTTTCCGCCCATCGCCGCGACGAGCTCGGCCGAGACGATGGCCCCGACGCACGTCTCGATGTCGAGGCGGTCCTTCTCGGCGGCACCTGAGACGGCCTCGATGGCCTCCTCGATCAGCCCGGTGTCCTCCTCGTCCTCGACCTGGCCCATCCACTCGAGGGCCTCGTCACTGTCGAACGCGTTTGGTCCCCAGAATCCCATGGCGCACCTGCTTCGTCTGCATGTCTCTCGCGGCGTCGGGCAGCTCCCGGCGCGCGGGCGGAAGGTAGACGCCGCGGTCGGCCGCCGCAACCCGAATCGGACGGGGTCCGGGCGCCGGGTTTCGTTGGAGTTGCAAGCAAGTGCGCGAGGATGTTCAGGGCATCAGGGCCCGCTCGTCGAGGCCTGGCGCGGGGTCGGGTGCCGCCTTGCGCGTCAGGTGGTCGATGGCCTGCTCGAGACCGGCGAGCGTCAGTGGAAACATCGGAAAGAGACGCATGACGAGCTCGACGGTGTAGCCGCGCCAGTGGGCGGGCGGCATCGGGTTCAGCCAGACGCAGCGCGCAAAGTGGCTCCGCAGGCGGTGCAGCCAGACGAGGCCGGGAGTCCCGCTGCGCTCGAACCAGTCGATGGCGCCGTTTTCGGACAGGAGCTCGGTCGGCGCCATGGAGGCGTCGCCGACGATGATGAGAAAGGTCTCGGGCGGTCGGTCGCGCAGCAGCTCGGCCGTCGCCTCGACCTCGCCCGCGGTCATCGAGCGGAAGAGGCGCGAGTAGACGCAGTTGTGAAAGAAGTACGGCTCGAACTTCTTCCAATGATTCAGGTTCGCAGCTGCCGAGAACAGCGTCTCGACGGTCCGCGAGTACGGCGTCATCGACCCGCCGACGTCCATCAGCAGCAGCACGCGGGCCTGGTTCTTGCGTGGTGGCTGGAAGGACAGCTCGAGCTCTCCGGCGTTGCGGCCGGTCGCCGCGATGGTCTCGTCGAGGTCGAGCTCGGGCTCGCCGTCGTGGCGGCTCAGGCGTCGCAGCTTCCTGAGCGCCACCGCGAGCTGGCGCGTGTCGAGCACCCGGTCGTCGCGGTAGTCCCGGTAGCGCCGCAGCGCCGCGACCTGAACCGCGCTTCGCCCGCCGCCCTCGCCACCGACGCGGATCCCCGCGGGGTTGACGCCGCCGTGGCCGAAGGGCGACGTCCCGCCGGTACCAATCCAGCGGTTCCCGCCATCGTGGCGCTCGGTCTGCTCGTTCAGGCGTTCGAGGAAGCGCTGTCGCAGCTCGTCGAGCTCGAGGCTCTCGAGAGCCGCCCGCTCCTCGGCGCTCAGGTCTGGCCGCGCGATGGGCGCCTCGAGCCAGTCGAGCACCTCCTCGGAGAGCGCGAGCGGAGCCGGTTCCTCCCCGAACACGGACAAAAATACGCGATCCCACGTATCAAAATGCGCCTCATGCTTCACGAGCATCGCGCGCCCGACCGTATGCAGCGACGCGAGGTCAGGCGCGATGACGCCCGTCGCGAGCGCCTCGCACAGGCCGAGCCACTCGAGCGGCGACACGCGCAGCCCCGCCGCGCGCAGCGCGAAGAAGATGCGGCCAAAGGGCATGCGGCGGGCGTTCCCGGGCTGCATCAGGGCCTCACCAGCGCTTCTTCGGCTTCAGCAGGTCCTTCAGGATCGCGAGGTCGCGCTCGCGCTTGACGAGGGTCCCGACGAAGGGAATCGACCCGTCGTCACCCCGCACAGCGTCCGGGCCGAGGCCCGCCGCGAGCAGGGCCGTAATCCAGTCGAGCAGCTCGGATGTGCTCGGGCGCTTGCGCAGTCCGTCGACGCGCCGCGTCTCGTAGAAGACCGCCATCGCCCGCTGAAACAGCGCCTTGTCGAGGTCCGGGAAGTGGACCGCGACGATGTCCGCCATCAGTGTCTCGTCCGGGAAGTCGATGTAATGAAACAGGACACGGCGCAGGAAGGCGTCGGGTAGCTCCTTCTCGT
>SYAK01000168.1 GCA_005788935.1 Pseudomonadota bacterium | reverse complement strand
GGAGGTCGAGGCGCTCGAGGCCATCCAGCGGGGCCTCGCGGGCCTCCTTGACGCGTCTGGCGCCCGGTCGCCGCGTCGGCGCTCGCGTGGCCCGCGCCTCGAGCGCTGACGCGGTCCCACGTCAGCCTCGCGCGGCCGCCCAACGCCTGGCCGGCGCCAAGAGCCGCACGCCCGTAACGCCCGGCTCACGGCGCTCGATGCAGGGGCCGACATCGCCTCACGGGTGCGTGTCGCCGGGTCGCGGTTGACGGCGGAGGGCGGTCAGCCGTACACCGAACGCCCGTCGGGTGAGGTCGCGCCCGTCGAGCGGAGCCCCATGCACATCCCCGTCCCGAACGTCAGCGGCTGGATGCACCGCGCCTTCGTCCTGCGCCTGCAGGTCGAGCGCGCGCTCGACGCGTGGGCGGACGCGACGTGGCCAGACGCGGCGGTCTCTGCTGGCACGACCATCGTCGTCTACAACGAGGTCGACGCGGGCCTCGGTGACGTCGCATACGTCTCGAAGCTGTTGAAGTTGCTGCGCGCCCGCCTGCCGCAGGCCTCCCTCGTCCTCGCGAGCACCGGCGTCCCAAAGCAGGAGCGCTTCGGTCGCCCCGAGGGCGTCACCCTCGTCAGCGTCGAAGACTTCGCCGCCCGCGAGGACCTTCGCCGCCCGACGCTCGTCATCTCGGCCCCCGGCAACTTCGACCACTGCCGCAACGCCGCCGACGTCCGCGCCGCGCTGAAGGTCAACCCGTCGACACCGTTCCTGTATCTCTCCGAATACGGCTCGCTGCGCTACCTGAAGAACGACGTCCTGAAGGCGCGCGTCCCCGCCCTCGAGGCCTTCCTCGAAGCCTTCACCGACGAGGTCGGTGCGGCCGCTGGCGCCGATCCCGAAGCACTCGGGCACCGAGGCTCGACGGGCGACATCCTGCACGCGCCCGAGGATGGATCGCCCGTAACAATTGGCAACATTCTGGACGGCCTCTTCTCCGACCGCGCCGACAACCCGTTGCGCGACTGGATCAGCCGTCCACTCCTCGACTTCCGCCCGTGCGGTCTCGACGTCGGCGAAATCGGCATCCACATCGACCGCGCCTTGCTCGCCGAGGCCGAGTCCCTCCAGTCCGCGTCGTCCGCGCCCGCCCGGCAGGCCAAGGTCGCCGAGCTTGAGCACGTCCACCTGCGCGACCATCTCACCGCCGCCGATGCCCGCACGGCACTCTATGCTGGATATGCGACCTCGGGATATGACCTCTTCCTCGATTATGTGTCGATTCTCGAGAACGGTGGCGACCGCGACGTCAACCTCGTCCTTCCGACGCCACGCACCCCAGAGATGCTGCGCGACGCCTTCATCACGGACAGCCTGGTCGTGCGCCTCGCCTCGCGCGGCGTGGGGCGCGTCGTCTTCCACGGCTACGACGAGTCGGCCCTCGTCCTGACCGCTCCGCGCCGCACCATGGTGACCGCCGACATCACCCCCGACGGCGCTGGCAAGGTCCTGAACGTCATCAGCTTTTATCCCCTCCCACACCGCGACATGCGCCGCCTCCTGCTCGCCTCCGAGCCGCCCACCGTCGTCAGCGGCGACCAGAGCTTCAGCGACGCCATCTCGGCCGACAAGACCATCCTCTACGCCGAGCCGGTCTATTGCCAGGCGTGGCACATCGACGCGCTGCTCGCCCTCGCCGGGCGAGTCGCCCCGGAGATGCAGGCCGTCATTCGCTTCGGCACCCGCTCCGTCTGGTCCGAGGACGGCTACGACGCCATCGTCGACCTCCTCGCGCGCCCTGACGCCCTCGCGCCGTTCCACGCGCTCGCCGCCGAGGTCCGCGCGTCCCACGACGCCAACGACGCGCTCGTCGCGGCCGTCAAGCGCACGCTGCTGACCCACGCCGACCCCACCATCCGCGCCGCCGTCGCCGACTTGCTGACCCGCGGCAACGCAGCCTTCCGTGCATCGTCGGGCTGGTCCGCCGAGCCCTGACCCCCTGCGAATCGCTTCCATCCCCCTCAGCAGCCAGAGGCCCATGATGTCGTCACCGTCCCACCCCAAGAAGCCCGAGCTCGACGGCCGGCTCATCGCGCTCGGCGTGCTGATCTGCGCCTTCGCGGCCGCCGCGGGCCCCTACATCACGCTCAAGCTCGGCCTCGGGCTCGACCTCTCGATGGCCGGCATGTTCCTCGCGGCGGCGGTGCTCGGCGGCAAGACCGCCCCGAAGGAGCTCGCGGTCAAGCTGAACCTCATCCAGACGATGGTCGGCGCGGCGGGCAGCATGGCCTTCATGGTCGTCATCCTCGCCGCGTTCTATTACGTCCAGAGCGAGTTCAAGCAGGACATCGACTGGAACCCGGCGTGGTGGCAGCTCAGCCTCTGGCTCGCCATCTCCGCGAGCCTCGGCGTCTTCATGGGCGCCTTGCTGCGCACCTTCATCCTGTCGGACCGGTCACTCCCGTGGCCGTCGGGCCGCGTCGGCAAGAGCGTCATCGAGACCCTCGCCAACCCCGAGGTGACCGAGTCGGTCGCCAAGCGCCGGAAGACGCTGTGGTCGAGTCTCGGCGCGAGCGGCTTCGTCGTCTTCCTGCGCGACGCCCTGAACATTGCCCCGCATCTCACCGGCACCAAGGCGCTCGCCATCTCGCTCGCCTTTGACCCGGCCATCATCGGGTTCGGCATGATGATCCCACTCGCGGTCGGCCTGTCGGGCCTGCTCGGCGTGTGGCTCATTCAGGCCTTCGGCGAGCACGTGGCCGCCTGGGGAGCGCTCTCCGGGACCGCACCCGACGCTGTCGACGCGTGTCTCGCCGCCATCAAGGCGGGTGAGGTGACCGACTTCGTCAAGGCCTCCTGCGGCTCGGCCGCGGGCTTCATGGGCAGCGAGTCCCACTTCCGTTACCTCGTGCAGTGGATGATGTGGCCCGCGACCGCGATGATGATCGCCGCGGCGCTGACCAGCGTCCTCATCCCGCTCCTGCGACATGCCTTCACGAAGTCCTCGGGACCTGAGGCGGCCCCGGAGGCCTCGCTCGCCGACGAGCGCGTCTCGACGCGGAACATGCTGATTGGCCTCGCGGTCTCGGTGGGTCTGCTGATCATCGTGCAGGAGCTGTGGTTCGCGATGCCGTGGTATCAGGTGTTGACGGCCGTGGCGCTGCAGCCCGTCCTCGTCATCGCGGGGCTCAAGGTCCTCGGGCTCACCGGCTCCGGCCCCGTATCGCTGATGGCGAACGCGACGCAGTTCGTCTTCGGGCTGCTCTTCCCCGGCAAGCTCCAGCAGAACCTGAACGCGGCTCACATCAGCGCCGACCCGCAGGCGTCCTCCGAGGGCACCGTGGCCTCGTTCTGGGTCGCGCGCCGCGTCGGAGGCAGCTTCACGAGCCTCATCTGGGCCCAGTTCTTCGCAGTCGGCGTCGCGGCCCTGCTCGTCCCGCTGACCTTCCAGATGCTGCTCGACACCTACGGTATCGGCACGGGCGAGGGGCAGCTGTCCGCCCCGACGGCGCTGAAGATCGCGTCGCTCGGCATGATCATGACGAAGGGCATCGAATACCTGCCGCCAGGCGCGCTCATGGCCTCGCTGTGGGCCGCCGCCCTCGGCGTCGTCTTCGAGATTCTGCTCTCGATGAAGCGCCGCCACGCTGACGGCTCGCTGCACCTCGACGCAGAAGGCCATGTCCAGAGCCGCTTTGGTTGGGTCCCGGTGCCGTCGGCGCTCGGCTTCGCGATGATCCTGCCGCCGTCGATGTCCATCGGGCTGGCGCTCGGCAGCATCATCGCGGCCATCTGGCGCAGCTACTCGAAGGGCGCGGACGGCTCCTACGCGGCCTACGCCGGCCCCCTCGCAGCCGGCATGGTGGCAGGTGAGGCCTTCGTGGCCGGCGTCCTCATCCCGCTCCTCACCATCCTCGTCTCGAGCGTCCTCATCCCCGCCTTCTTCTGACGCGGCCGTCGCGTCAGGGGACGGGGCCGCCGGGCGCGATGACGCAAAAGAATTCATGGGGCAGGTGTCCGAAATGGAAACTGCCACGCCATCTGCGTCGTCCGAGCTCGGCCCTCACCTCGTCGAGGCCGTAGGTGCGCGTGTCAGCTGAGAATTCCGGCCATCCGGCCCACATGAAGGTGACGAGTGTGCGCGTCCGGACCGTCATCGGCGCGAGCAGGTCGAAGAGCGCCTCAAGCGACGGGAAGAGCCCCGGGATGGACGTGACGCCGCACATCACCGCGGCGTCGGCGTCCGGCATCGTCGAATAGTCCACCTCGAGCACCGAGGTGATCCGCGCATCGAGCGGGCTGCGCGATGTCGCGCGGATCTCTGCGACGTATTCCGGGCAGAAGTCGACCGCGACATATTCCTGAAATGGGCCGTGCCAGCGCTCGAGCAGCCCGATTCCGGCGCCTAGATCGATGACGCGCGAGGCTGGTGACAGGTCGAGCACCTGCGCGATCGCCGCGATGCGCTTGCGGTGCGAGAGGTCCTTGCCGTTGATGCGCTCGGCGTCGCTCTTGCCGCGGTCGCGCTGCAGCGCGGACCAGAAGCCGACCTGGGTCCGGTCTCCCGGGTTCGTCATCGGACCACCTCCTCGAAGCGCCGTTGCACGGTCGCGCCGAGCCGCGGCTTGAACCAGTCCTGGCCGCCTTCGTCGACCGGCCGCTGCGTCACCGAGAGCAGACCTTCGAGCCAGTTGACGCCGATGAGGCGAGCCGCACACGAGGCGCCCGAGAGCCGCGTCCCGACGTCAAAGACCCGCCAGCCCTCGGCGTCGCGCCGGGCCTGGACGTTCGCGACTGGCGCGCCGAGGGAGGCCGCGACGTCGCGGGCGAGCTGCTCGAGCGCAGGCTCGGAGACATAGTCGAAATGGGTATCTGCACCGCCCCGCTGGCGGTGGACGCGGCGCGTCAGGGCGCGACCGTGGATGACGTCCACGACGTGTTCGGTACGCTCCAGAACAGCCTGAAAAACGTGACCCGGCAGCGCGTCGGCCTCGGTCTGCGTCTGGACCACGCCGCAGCCGCGCGAGCCGACGCCAAAGCGTGGCTTCCCGAAGCGGCGCTCGGGGCTCCACGGGCCCGTGTCGAGCGCGGCGTGGCCAAGCCCGACGCGGCGCAGATGTTCGGCGAGGGCCACCTTGTCGCGCGAAGCGGCATATCCCGCGGCGCTCGGCAGCGCTGTCAGCGTCAGCGGCGGCAACACCCCGGCGTCACGCATTCCGATGAGCGCGCCCGTCATGTACTCGGCCGTCGGTGCCACGAGAAGAATCGCGTGCTCCCGGCTGAGTGCCGTGATTTTTTCCGTGAGGGCCCGCGTGAAGGCATCGCCAGCGCTCGCGAGCGGCAGGACGTGCTGGGTCAGGGGGCCGCCAAAAATGTCGGAAATGGGTGGAAAATCCGATGCGTCGAGGGTGTGGATCCGCCCGGGTCGCAGGTCACCCTTCAGCGCCTCGGCCATCCGCAGGGCCCCGACGCCCGCGTCCCCGCCGGCTTCGGGGATGACGAGCCCATAATTCATCGTCACGGCAGCAGCTCCCGAAGAACGACATAGGCCTCCGCGAACTCGACCCCGCACTCGGCGCCCCGGTAGGCCGCGTGGCGTCGCATGCCGTGCTCGGCGAGCCCACCGCGCTCGATGGCGGTGTATTGGCTGACGTAGATGCGGCGCAGCAGGTCCGCCTTGCGCTCGAGCTCGCCAGTCACGTTGACGTACATGTTCGGCAGGAACGCCGGGCTGCCGATGCCGGTCGAGGTCGGCACCTCATAGGCGAGGACCTTGTTTGGCCGCGCCCCGCCTGTCGGCCTGAGCGCCGCCACGCAGGCCCGGTTCACGTACTGGTGGTCCTGATGGTAGCTCGGCTCCGGGATGAGCATCAGGTCCGGCCGGAAACGGTCGAGCACGTCGTCGAGGCGCGAGACAAGCGCAGAGAGCGGCTGTTCGTCGAGGCGCGTGTCGTTCATCCACAGGATGGTCGGCGGGGTCGTCGAGACGGCCTCGGCCGAGCCCGTGAACTCTGCGGCGCGGGTCGCAGCCGTGACGACGCCGCCCGTGTGGCGCATTCGCACGTCCGAGCACGCGACGAGAACCATGTGGATCTCGGCGCCCGCGTCCTTCCAGCGGAGCAGCGAGGCGCCCGCCCCGAAGAGCTCGTCATCGGCGTGCGGCGCGACGACGAGGATGCGTGACGGAGTTGCAGCGGCGGTCGTCATGTCCGCGAGCGTAACGAAACCCAACGCCCCGGTCCAGTGGCGGCCTAGGCACTGATCTCACAGCGAATTGTGCGCCGCGTCACTTCGGGTACAGCGTCATTCCGGCGTCAT
>SYAK01000167.1 GCA_005788935.1 Pseudomonadota bacterium | reverse complement strand
CTTCGTGCTGTTCCTCGTCGTGAAGGCCGTCAATCGCATGAAGGCGCGCGCCGAGGCGGTACCCAAGGCCTGATGCCGATCCGCTGAAACGCGAAACCCGCGTCAGGGGCGGCCGAGAATGAAGCGCGGCAGGTCGACGCTCAGCCCGAGAGACACACGCGCGACGCTCGTGGCGGGGTCAAGGTCTGGCACGGTACGGATGATGTCGCGCTGCTCTGGGTGGATTTCCGCCCATATCATCGCGACAGGCTCGGGGACTGGCAGCGAGAGGCCTTGACGGTTGGCGTCACGGGCTGCGGTGAGCGGGGTCGCGGGCTGTTCGCTCGCGACCCCGCTGGCGACGGCTGACAGCAGCCAGAGTGCCCGGAGCCCCTGCTCAAGGGCGCGCGCCTGGCCATCCGGGAGCTGGTCGCCCAAAGTCTGGGCGCTCGCCGAGTGACGCACACGCGAAGTGGCGGCGCGCGACCGCAACGGCCCACGATGGAGGGGATGGCTGCAAGTCGTCGCGAGGGAGTGCCGAACGGGGGCGCGGCGACGCGCCTCGTGTTGCCTTTTTGTCGGTTCCAACGCGTTGGCGCATGCTACGTCGCGAGACACGGCAACTCGGGCGCGAGGGTCGCACCCAAGCTGCCGTTGAACCTCGGCGAGGAGACACGTCATGACCCGACTCACGAAAATGTCCATTTCGCTCGCCCTCATGGCTGCGACCTCCCTGAGCGGGCCCGCCGAAGACGCCCGCGCGGACGCCTTCCGCCGCGGCGGGCGCATCGGTCTCGGCGTCGGCGGGGGTACCATCGCGTCAGGCCTGACCGCCAAGATCTATATCGGCGGACGGGCCGCGCTGCAGGCCGTCGTCGGGTTCTCGCGCTGGGGCTTGTCGTTGGGTGGTGACTTCATCCAGGAGTTCCAGCCCTTTGCGCAGACGCCTGCGGGTGACCTCTTCGGCGGGCTCGGGGCGGGCGCCGGGCTCGTCATGTACGACGACACCCTCTCGAGAGCGACCGTCTTCGGGATCTCGGCGGTCCTGCAGCTCGGTTGGCACTTCAACCGCGTGCCGCTCGAGCTCATCCTCGACTGGCGCCCCACCTTCTACTTCGGGGACTTCACCGGGCTCGGCGGCTTCTTCGCGGGCGGCGGCGGCGGCGCCATCCGCTGGTTCTTCTGAGACGAGACGCGGGCCGAACCACAGGGCGTGACATCGGGGCGCACCGGGGCGACAGCACGTTGCACGTCTGAAACAGAATGGTTCACTCGTGGAACAGAATGTTTCAACGGCCACCCCACCGACCGCGCTCGGCTCGACCAGAGGGTGCACCCGTCTCAAGCGGTGAGACATCGCCCGAGACCAGAAAGCTCGCCCAGTAGTAGGGGTGACGCCAAAGGTCCGACGCGACCGCCGACCCCATGGCTGGCACACTGGGTGGGCTTCCGGTCGGGGTCGAGGTCAACGCGGCGGTGTCGTCCTCGCCAGCGATCAGTCCCAGACGGACCTGGCGCATCGCCTCGCCGCGCCCCTCACCCCGTGCGAGCCGTGCATGGTCGGGACCAAGGACCCGCTCACGGGTGGCCAGCGCGCGCTCGAAGAGGGCCCGCGCTCGCCCGGCCTCGTCCAGACCCTCGTGCGCGAGCGCCAGGACGTTGAGGGTCCGGGCGGTCTCTGGATGGTCGGGCCCAAGGACCCGCTCGCGGATGTCGAGCGCGCGCCTCAGCAACGGCAACGCGCCGCGATAGTCTGCGCGCCTCGCCTGCGTCGCGGCGAGATGATGCAGGCTGTCCGCCGTATCGGGGTGGTCGGGACCGAGCTGGTCCTCGCGAATGGCGAGGGCCCGCTCGAGGTGCTGGCGCGCCGCCGGAAAGTCGGCCAGCTCAGGGCGACCGCCCAAGCGCCATGCGTGACGCATCAGCCCGACTCAGGCAATCGCCCCCGCATCGCGAGGGTCTGGGCGACGAGCGCATCAAACGGGCGCATCAGCGCCTCGCAAACGTCGGCTCCTTCGAGGACCCCGATTGCGCGAGCGATGGCCTCATAGGTCGCGAGGCCGCCGTCTTTCGGTTCGGAGCGCAATTGATAGCGTGTCTCGTGACCCTCGGGCAGGCTCACCCGCGGCAAGGCAGCCACCGACGGCACACGCCGCGCCATCTTGGTCGCCTGCCGCCACGACCCGTCCGGCACGACGAGGCACACGCGTGAGCCATCGGCCGTCAGGCGCGCCACCGCGGCGGGCCCGAGCGGGTCGGCGCCATGGGCGAGCACCACCCCGCGGTAACCAGCGGGCACGAGCGCCTCGGCCGGCACCTCGGCCCCCTCCTCACCCCACGTGAAACACGCGCTGTTCGGCAAGACCCGCAGCGCGAGTGCGCCCGTGTTGGTGGTCTTGCGCAGCTCACGCCGGTGGTAGACGAGCGCCACGCGCGTCGCGGTCACAACCGCCTGTACCTGCCCGCAGATGCAGCGTTCGGTATGAAGCCGGCACCCGATGCACCGGCTCGCCCGCTTGTGGCGCTTCCCCACCCAGCCCGCCTCAGCGTGTGGTCACGTCAAGCAGCCACGCCTCGAGGGTGCCCGCATCGCCCGCCGAGGTGTCGACGACCCACAGCGTCCAGCGGCCTGCCGCCTTCTTGCCGTCAAAGGCCGACGTCGTGAAGCTGCGGTCGATGTTCGCGGCACTACCGCCCTGACGGTCCGACAGGGTGGCGACCGTCCCGTCGGGGTGGACGAGCTTGACCACGAGATCTCCGCTGTAGGGGTGGTTGATCTGCACGTCGAGCTCGACGTCGTCGACGAGGCCCGCGCCGCTCAGCTCGATGACGCTCCTGACGCCAGCCGTGTCGTTGTCGGGCACGGTGACCGCGTCCTCGCTGATGCCGCTCAGCATGCCAGGGTTCGACGGCAGGTCGCACGCCTCGGTCCCACTGCACACCGGGTCGTCGCAGTCCGACAGGTTGTTGGCGTCGTTGTCACGCCCGTCGTCGCAGACCTCGGCCACCGCACCGCCCGTGAGGCCGAGCCCAAGCTTCCACTCCGCGAGGCGGCCCGTGTCACCCTTCGAGAGGTCGGAGACGGTGAGCGACCACTCGCCAGACACCTGCTCGCCGATGAGGCTCGGCAGGTTGAAGCGGCGAATGATATCGCGCCCACTCGGCAGCGTCCGGTCGTAGAGCACGGTCGCCCGCCCGCTCGGCGACGTCAGCACGAGCTTCAGGTCGCGGACGAAGGTGTGCGTGACCCGAACGTCCACGTAGGCCGAGGTCGCGAAGCCGGTCGCGTCGATGCGGATGAGGTCCTTGACGCCAGCCTCGTTGTTGTCCGGGATGGCCGCCCCCGGGCGCGACTCGAAGACGCGCGGAGCCGTGTTGCAGGCCGCCTCGCGACCACACGCCGCGATCTCCTCGCAGTCCACGAGCCCGTCGCGGTTGTTGTCGATGCCATCCACGCACGCCTCGGGCCCGAGGTTGACCGACGGGACGTTGGCGCCCATGAGGCTCGCGTACTCCTCGACGTAGCGCATCGAAAGCCAGCCGTAGCCAGGTCCGAACGCGTTCTTCGTCCCGTAGTTTCCGGTGCCCCAGCTGTTCTTGATGAGGAAGAAGCCCTTCTCGACGACCGGCTTGCCGTCGGCGTCGACGACCGCGTTGCCTTCCTTGTCGGTCGTCTGGACCTCGAGGGTGTCGTCCCAGCCGACGATGAGGATGGAGTGACCGGCGGGCTTGGCCTCGGAGACCTCCTTGTCCGCGTCGTTCGGATAGAGCACGTAACCCTGCGACATGTATTCGCTGTTGACCGGCAGGCTGCCGCCGCGGTGGTTCCAGCTCTGGTAGAAGAACTTCATGCCGGCGATGACGGCCTGCCGGTTATTGAACATGAAGGCCTTGATGCTGTTGACCCGCGACGAGACCCAGCGGCCTGGCGGCAGCTTGTGGCGCTTGGCGGCAAGCGTCGACTCGCTCGGGTCGCCGTTCGTGTAGCAGAGGACCGGCTTGTCCTTGTCGACGCAGCGGGCGTCGTTCGCCACGCTCCAGCCGCGTCCCTCGTAGGGCCACGCGGTCTCCTCGACGATGCCGAAGCGGCTGATCGCCTGCAGGTTGCTGTCGGCGTTCGAGCCATCGGTCGTCAGGAAGGACTTGACCTCGACCTTCGCCGACCACTGCAGGAACTGCTCGCTGAAGTCGGGGTTCTTGAAGGTGCCCTCCTTGATGTAGAGATGCTCCATCAGGGCCACGGTCGAAAAGATCGAGCAGACTCCGCGACTTTGCTGGTTCCGAACAGGCGACTGCAGCGCCACGAGGTCAAACTGCACCGGATAGGTCTGGTCCGACTTGGGTTCGTCGGGGAGCTTGTCGGGGTCGGGGCTGTCGGAGAGCAGGGCCTCGAGATCCGTCAGCGGAGCTTCGTCCTCGGCGACGGTGGCGGGAACGGAGGCCTCGTCACAGCCAGGGGCGATGGTGGCGGCGAGGGCGGCGGATGCGAGGAGCAGACGGCTGCGGCGCATGGGACGGGCTCCGGGTCTGGTGGGATTTCGCGCGGGTGTCCGGTGTGGCGAAAAGTTAGCGGAAGGGCATAGGGACCCTTGGGCTCAGGGTCAAGCGGCGGGCCTCTATTTTTTCCGGGTTGCAGCCAACGTGAGGCAGCCCTCCGATGGCTCGGGTGGCACACCTCTTGCTTCGGTCGCTGGCGCCTGCGGGCCACGGCTGGCCCGGGGCGTTCCCCCACCGAGGTAGCGTCATGATCAAGTACGTTCAGGGTGACATTCTTCGCAGCAAAGCGCAGCTGATTGCGCATGGCGTGGCTCCTAACGACCATTTCACGAACGGGCTTGCGCTCGCGCTTCGTGAGCGATGGCCAGCGATGGTCAAGGACTTCCGCCACTACTGCCGGACGGAACACCCGAAGCCTGGCGCTGTCTGGCTCTGGGGCGGGCCGGGCGTCATGATCGCGAACCTGATGACGCAGGAGCCAGCCGCGACCGAGCACGCCAACCCGGGCAAGGCGACGTTGCAGGCCATCGGCGACGCCTTGAAACACCTCAAGGACCTCGTGCGCCGCGATCGCATCACGAGCCTCGCGCTGCCGCGCCTCGCGACAGGGGTCGGCGGGCAGCACTGGGCGGAGGTCAAGCCGATGATCGAGCATCATCTCGCGGACCTCGACATCCCGGTGTACGTCTATGATGTCTACCGGCCCGGGGTTGAGGCGGAGTAACCGGCGAGCGTCGGGGCGTGCGGAGGGACCCGCCTGTGCGGCCACGCACGCCCCGTCACTTCACCTGCGCGATCCGGTTCACCACGACCGAGGCGGCCAACAGGCCGAAGGTCCCGGTCAGAAAGCTCGACGACCCGTAGCCCGTCGCGCAGTCGAGGCGCGCCACACCCGCCGCGTCGGCCCGCGAGGCGCAAGTCTCGCCATCGCCTGTCGGGAAGACCTGAGGCTCGGCCGAGAAGACGCACGGGATACGCCAGCGGCCCTTCCGCGGGAAACCGTGGCGCTGACGCAGCACCTTGCGGACGCGCGCGAGCAGCCGATCTCCCTCACTGTCGGTGAGGTCGCCGAGACGCACCTGCGACGGGTCCCGCCGCCCGCCAGCGCCGCCACAGACGACAAGCGGCAGGCCGAGCGCCTGGGCGTGGCGGATGAGGGTGCACTTGTGCTCGGCGCCATCGATGGCGTCGACGACGAAGGTGAGCTCGGGCGTCAGGATCTTCGCGACCGTCTTCTCGGTGAGGAAGTCCTCGATGACGCGGACCTCGAGGGCGGGGGCGATGTCGCGCAGGCGCTCGGCCATTGTGGCCGCCTTCGGGCGACCGACGGTGGAGCCGAGCGTATGGAGCTGACGGTTCGTGTTCGTCGCGCAAATGTCGTCAAGGTCCACAAGGTCGATGGCCCCGATGCCCGAGCGGGCGAGCGACTCGGCGACCCAGGTCCCGACCCCTCCGACGCCGATGACGGCGACGCGCGCCGCACGCAGCGACGCGAGCCCGCGAGCCCCGTAGAGCCGCGCGATTCCCGAAAACCGGGGGTCGGCCTCGCCTTCGGGCCAGCTCACGCCGCAGGTCCCCAGACACGCTCGAGCGCTTGCAGCAGCGCCGCGGCCGCGTCGCTCCGGGGCGCCTCGACTTCGGACTCGAACTGGACGACCGGCGCTACGTCGTCCCAGGGGCGGTCCTCGCCGCGCGGTGGCCGCGGGACGCCAATGGGCCAGAAGTCGTCCTCGAGGCTCGTTGCGATCGACATGGCGCCAGGTTAGCATGGGAGGCGTCAGGCGTGAAGACCGGGGACGCGGCCGCGCGCGGCCAGACGTCGCGGCTCAGGTCGCGGGGTCCCGGGACGATCGCGGCCGACGGGCCCACGGAGCGGCGGGGCTCGCGGGCGCTTCACCCGTGCGCTCGACCCGCGCTGGCGGCGGTTTCACGGGCGTTTCACGCGCGGCTTCGACCCGGGACGGCGGCGGTTTCACGGGCGTTTCACGCGCGGTTTCGACCCGGGACGGCGACGGTTTCACGGGCGTTTCACGCGCGGTTTCGACCCGGGACGGCGTCGGTTTCACGGGCGTTTCACGCGCGGGCACGGCGGCCTTCACCCAGGGGCGCGGGTGCCGCCCTGGCGGTTCGGGCGTATCCCAGGGGCGGGATGGACCCTTCGGTTCGGGGCTTGGCCTGCCAGACCTTGCGGACAGCCCCGCATGGTTCGGGCGCCACCGGCCCGTCAGGCGGCAGTCGGACGTCAGCGCGCCGCTGTCCCGCAGCGTCCAGAGCTCTTCCCCAAAACACGTCTCGCGCAGGCTGGGTGACGCGAGGGCCAGCCGATCGCGGACCGCGTTGACCCCGCGAACGAGGCGGGCCCGGGCCGTCGGGTCGGCCCCCGCCTCCACGACACCGGCGAGGTCGATCAGGACCGGGCCATGTGCGGACAGCAACACCTCGCGCGGCGTCAGCTCGCGGTGGATGAGGCCCGCCACAAGCATGCGGGCGACCTCGCGCACGACCGCCTCGAAGACCGCCTTCGCCTCCTCGGGGGGCAGCGTGACGTCCGACAGCCGCGGGGCCGGGGCGCCCTCGAGGGTCCGCACGAGTTCCATCCGCAGCGCGCCGCCGCCGACCCCACGGACCTCGGGCACCCGCACCCCCGCCTTCCCGAGTCGGGTCAGGACCGCCGCCTCAAGCGCCGCAGCCCCAGGTGCCGCCTCGAGCTTCACCACGCACAGCGCGCCCTCGCTGCGGACGAGGTGCACCCGCGGCGCCATCCCGCGCGACAGCGGACGCAGAGCCGCGTCGACGACGCCCGCCGTGACGAGCGCAGCGAGGGGCGCGGGCAGCTTCAACGTCCCGCTCCGACCCCGGGACGCCGCGCCGCGTCGCCCTCCGGGTCGCGGAAGGCTAGGTGGCGCGCGAGGAAGCCGGTCAGCGTGCCGTACACGTGACTCTGCGCGGCCTTGCCCGCGATCCCGTGGGCCTTGCCGGGGTAGACCATCAGCTCGAAGCGGTGTCCGGCCCCCTGCAGGGCCGCGGCGAGGCGCAGCGTGTGGTCGAACAGCACGTTGTCGTCGGCGGTCCCGTGGACGAGCAGCAGCGGGCACGCGAGGTCGGCGGCCCGCCTGACGAGGTCCGCGGGGGCATAGGGCGCCGCGAGGCTGCCCGGGGCCCCGGGCAGCCCGAGATAGCGCTCGGTGTAGTGCGTATCATAAAGCGTCCAGTCGGTCACGGGCGCCACCGCCACCGCCGCCGCGAACGGGGTCGCCGGGTCAAGGGCCGCGCGCGCCGCGAGGAAGCCGCCATAGCTCCAGCCGAAGAGGCCGAGCCGCCCCGCGTCAACCCACGGGACCTCGGAGAGCGCCGCGACACCCGCGCGCAGATCCTCGAGCTCGACGTCACCGAAGCGCCTGTGATGGGCCCGCGTGAAGGCCCGGTCGCGCCCCGCCATGCCGCGGTTGTCGAGCATGAAGACGCCGACCCCGAGCTGGGTCCAGCGGAGGATGTGCAGCGCGCTCCGGCTCCACGCGCGGCGGACGGTCTGCGCGCCCGGTCCGCCATACATGGATACAATAACGGGCATTTTTTCCGTATCGAACGTCCCGCGCGGCTTGAACAGCCAGGCGTTCAGCGGGGTGCCGTCGACCGCCGTCACCGCGAGGGCCGTGGCCTCGGGCATCGCCATCCCGCGCAGTTCGTCGGCCGGGTTCGGGTCGATGTCGCGGACGTGCGTACCCAAGGCATTCCGCAGCGTCGTCCGCGGCGGCACCATCAGGTCGGAGTGGCGGTCGACGAAGTAGCGGCCGGTCGCGTCAAACGTCGCGTCGTGCCAGCCCGGCTCGCGCGTCAGCTGCTGCGCCTTGCCGCCGCCCGAGGGGATGGAGAAGACGTGCAGCTCGCGCCCCCGGTCCCGCCACGCCGCGTAGAAGACGCGGCCACCCTTGGCGTCCACCGCGAGCACCCGCTCGACCGGCTCGGGCTCGGCCGTCAGAGCGCGCAGCTTGCCCGTCGCCCGGTCGACCGTGACCAGCTGACGCCGCCCGGAGCGCTCGGTCGACCACAGGAGCCGCCCGCCTGGCAGCGCCCGCAGGTCGTCGTGCAGCTCGACCCACGCCGCGTCCTCCTCGACGAGGATGGTGCGCATGGCCCCAGACGTCCCGACGTGCTCGAGGAGATGCAGCGCCCGCTGGTCCCGCGTCTGCCACGCAACCCACGGCCGCCCGTCCGGAAAGAAGCCCGCGCGGGCCAGATAACCGTCCTCGGCCGGCGTCTCGAGCCGCAGCCGTGCCCCACCGTCGGCCTCGACGAGCCACGCCCGCACGACCGCGTTCGCCTCGCCTGCGGCCGGGTAGCGCTGCGCCACGAGATCCGTCCGCTCGGCGTGGATGCGGGCGCGCTGCTTGACGCCAACAGGGGCCTCATCGACCTCGAGGACGAGCAGCTGAAGCCCGTCAGGCGACCACCAGAAGCCCTCGTGGCGCCCCATCTCCTCCTCGGCGATGAACTCGGCGAGTCCAAAGCTCTGCGTCTCCGAGGTTGTTGCGGTCAGAGCACGCACCGTGCGGGTCCCCACATCGAGGACATGCAGATTGCCGTCGCGTACGAAGGCGACCTGCCGCCCGTCCGGCGAACAGACCGGGTTCAACTCGGGGACCTCCGGGTCGGAGGTCAGCTTCCTGATGGAAGGCTTGCCACAGGTCGGGAGACACTTCGGTTGTGGCTCGCCCGGGACTGGTGGCGGCGGACCGGCCGGGAGACGGGCGAGGTAGAGGTCACCCGAGAAGGGAAAGAGCAGCGTCTGACCGTCGCCTCCGCACCACTGGTAGGCGGTGATCCCGCGACGCCCGATGCGCCGCCGCTCGAGGGCCATCCGTTCGGCCTCCGTCAAGCGCTGCACGGCGCCCGCGAGCAGATCCGACGCGGCCACGAGCGTCTCTGGCGGGCCACCGGGCAGGCGCGCCCCGAAGAGGTCCTGAACCTCGGCGTCCCGGGCGCTCGGCGCGAGCCAGGCGAGCCAGCGACCGGCGGGGGACAGCGTGAGCGCCGTCGGCGGACGCCCCTCGAGCGAGGGCTCGGCGTGGATGCGGGCGAGCGTCAACTCGGCCGGTGGCGGCGGCGGCATGTTCGCGGGCAGTGCGAGGGCGATGGCGAGCAGGGCGGCGTGCATGCCCGGAGCATGCGGGTGGCGCGTGTTCGAGGCAAAGAAGTCCGCCCGCCCGGACACGAACTGTGTCTTTTCACACACCCGCGCGCCGATTTCGACAACCGCGTGTCGTCATGGTCGGATGATCGCATGCGCTCGACCTTCGACGTCATCGTCCTCGGCTCCGGCATCGCCGGTCTCACCTACGCCCTCCGCATGGCCGAACATGGCGAGGTCGCCATCCTCACGAAGCGCGAGCGGCGCGCCTCGAACACGCGGTGGGCGCAAGGCGGCATCGCGACGGTGATGGACCCGCACGACTCGTTCGACGCCCACGTCGAGGACACCATCGTCGCGGGCGACTACCTGAACCACCGCGACGTCGTGCGGATCTGCGTCGAGGAGGGACCCGCACGCCTCGCAGAGCTGCTCGCCCTCGGCGTCCCCTTCGACCGCGACGCCGGAAACCCGTCGGGACTCGACCTGACGCGCGAGGGCGGCCACTCGGCCCGTCGCGTCGTGCACGCCAAGGACATGACCGGCGCCGCCATCGAGGAGGCCCTCGTGCGTGCGGCGAGCGACCATCCGCGCGTCCATTTCTTTGAAAATCACCTCGCGATCGACCTCATCTCCAAGCATCGACTAAAGATGCGGGGAGCGGACCGCTGCCTCGGGGTCTACGCCCTCGACACGGCCCGCAACGCAATACACACCTTCCTCGGCAAGGTCGTGATGGTGGCGACCGGCGGGGCTGGCAAGGTCTACCGCTACACGTCGAACCCGGACATCGCGACAGGCGACGGGATCGCGATGGCCTGGCGCGTCGGCGTGCCCATCGTGAACATGGAGTTCTACCAGTTCCACCCGACCTGCCTCTACCACCCCGAGGCCAAGAACTTCCTGATTACCGAGGCTTGCCGCGGCGAGGGCGGCATCCTGCGGCGCAAGGACGGTACGGCTTTCATGCCGTCCTACCACCCCCTGAAGGATCTGGCACCCCGCGACATCGTGGCCCGCGCCATCGACAGCGAGATGAAACGGACGGGCGAGCCCTGCGTCTTCCTCGACATGACCCACCTGCCGAAGGAAGAGCTCGAGCACCGCTTCCCCGGTGTCATGGCCAAGCTGCTGGAATTCGGCATCGACATGCGCCGCGAGCCCATCCCCGTCGTCCCCGCGGCCCACTACTGCTGCGGCGGCATCCAGACCGACGCCCACGGGCGCACCGCCCTGCCCGGCCTGCTCGCAGCTGGCGAGGCGGCCCACACGGGGCTTCACGGCGCGAACCGCCTCGCGAGCAACAGCCTGCTCGAGGGGCTCGTCTTCGCCCACCGCGCGGCCCTGGTGTCGGCCGAGGTGATGGCCACCGCCGAGGGCGACATCGACCCCGAGGTCCCCGACTGGAACACCGGCCTTGCCCGCGACCCCGACGAGAACGTCCTGGTCTCGCACGCCTGGGAAGAGGTGCGGACGCTCATGTGGAACTACGTCGGCATCGTCCGCTCGAACGCCCGCCTCGAGCGGGCGAAGCATCGCATCGACCTCCTGAACCGCGAAATCAAGGAGGATTATTGGAGCTTCAAGCTCACACCCGACCTCCTCGAGCTGCGCAACATCGCGCGCGTCGCGGCGCTGATGATTGAGAGCGCGATGCAGCGGCGCGAGTCCCGCGGGCTGCACTACACGCTCGACTACCCCGGGCGCGACGACCTGAACTTCCAGCGCGACACGGTCCTCGTCCGCGGGCGCCGCTTCTGATGTGACTCGCGGACGCAGCCACGACCGCGACGCGAGACGCCGGGCCGAGATGGCGCGAGGCTGACAACGCCTCCATCAGACGTCGTCGACGCTGACGCCAAGTGCTGCCAGCCGGGCCGCCAGCCGATCGGCGCGGGCCTCAGCCTCGGCCCGCAGCCGCGACTCCTCGGCCCGCAGCCGCGACTCCTCGGCCCGCAGCCGCGACTCCTCGGCGG
>SYAK01000166.1 GCA_005788935.1 Pseudomonadota bacterium | reverse complement strand
GACGAATAGTGTCACTTTCGGATGGCAACGGATCAGGGTCATGTCCAGCGCCGCCAAGTACATCCTCGCGCTCGCCGCGCGCGGCCGGAACCACTTCACCACGGCTGAGGCCGTGGCGTCGCTGGGCGGTTCGGTCCCAGCCGTCCGCGCGGCGCTTCGGCGACTGAAGGCGAAGGGGGCGATCGCCGACCCCCACCAGGGCTTCCACGTGATCGTGTCTCCCGAGTACCGCCGTCTTGGGTGCTTGCCAGCGGACCAGTTCGTGCCGCAGCTGATGCATCATCTCGGCGAGCCCTATTACGTGGCGCTCCTGAGCGCGGCCGAGCTTCACGGGGCGGCTCACCAGCGCCCACAGAGCTTTCAGGTGATGGTCGGGACGAACCGCCGATCCCTCCTCTGCGGCGAGGTGCGCGTGCAGTTTACAGCGCGCAAGGACCTCGAGCGTACGGCTGTCGTCGAGAAGAACACGCCCCGCGGGCCGCTTCGCGTGGCCTCGCCCGAGGCGACAGCGCTCGAGCTGGTGGGCTACGCAGAGCGTTGTGGCGGCCTCGACAACGTCGCATCGGTCCTCGCCGAGCTGGTCGAGGCCCTCGATGCGGAGAGGTTGGTCACCGCGGCCGCGCGCTGCCCGATCGCGTGGGTGCAACGCCTCGGCCATCTCCTCGATGTCGTGGATCATCGCGACCTCGGCGACGTGCTGGTGCCCTACGTCAAGGCGCACGCGCGCGCCGTCGCGCCGCTCGTGCGAGCGAAGACCACGGCGGGCGCCGCGCGCGTCGACCGCTGGAAGCTGGCCGTCAACGCGCGGGTGGAGCCAGACCAGTGATCCCAAGGGACTTCATCACCGAGTGGCGTGCCTCGGCGCCGTGGGTCGCCGACCGCCAGGTCGAGCAGGACCTCGTCATCTCCCGGGCGCTCGTCGCGCTCTTCTCGCGTCCGACGATCGCGGAGTCGCTGGCGTTCCGGGGCGGCACGGCGCTCTACAAGCTCCACCTCCGCCCGGCCGCGCGCTACTCCGAGGATATCGATCTCGTGCAGACCAGGCCTGGCGGGATCGGTCCGGCGCTCGACGCGATCCACGAGGCGCTCGACGGCTGGCTGGGCGAGCCACAGTGGAAGCAGTCCGAGGGGCGCGTGACGCTGAACTACCGCTTTGAGTCCGAGGACGTGCCCCCCGTCCGCCTGAAGCTGAAGGTCGAGATCAACTCGCGCGAGCACTTCACCGTCTACGGTCTGAAAGACCACCGCTTCGAGGTCAGCTCGCGCTGGTTCTCGGGGTCGGCCGACGTGCGCACCTACGAGCTCGACGAGCTTCTGGGCACCAAGCTCCGCGCGCTGTACCAGCGCAAGAAGGGGCGGGACCTCTTCGACCTCGGGCTCGCGCTGCAACATGCGGGTGTGTCGGCCGCGCGTATCCTCGAGGTCTTCGCGCGGTACACCCGCGAGGACGGTGTTCGGGTCACGCGCGCGATGTTCGAGCAGAACCTCGCCATGAAGCGGCTCGACACCGTCTTCACCGCAGACATGACCCCGCTGCTCGCGAGCGGTCACACGTGGAGCTTCGAGGCCGCCTACGACCGGGTGTGGCGCGAGCTCGTCAGCCGACTTCCGGGTGAGCCATGGAAGGGCGCCTGACGGCGGAGCGAGGGCCGCTGCGAGCCGCGCACCGCCGCTCGTCGCGCCAACCCATCCAGGTCGCCTCAGTCCGCTCTCGAGGACGAGGTACTCCGGGTGGGCTGGGGCCGGGAGGGTCATGAGGCCCCCGAGGGACCGCCCGATGGCGGTCGTCCTGACTCGGAGGACTTTGGCCGGGGCGCGTCAGGTCCGGCGCGTCATGGCGCCGTCCTCGCGGCGCGGAACCCGAGGAGGTTGCCACCGCCTGAATGAGGCCTGGTGCCGCAGGAGGCGGATCGGCGAGGACTCGGCCCTCGGCCACGACGTTGACAGGCCCGTCCCGGTGTATATACGATTTGGGATGTACAGTGCCTCGACGCCGATGGAGCAAGCCCGATGACGCGCGCCAGACTCTTTCGCAATGGTCACAGCCAGGCGGTCCGCATCCCGAAAGAGTTCGCGCTGCCCGGTCAGGAGGTCTTCGTGACGCGCGTGGGCGGGGCGCTGCTGCTCGTCCCCGCCGACGCGCCGTGGGACGCCTTCGAGGCTGCGCTCGGCCTGTTCACCGAGGACTTCCCCGCGGACCGCGTCGAGCCTCCGCTCGAGGCGCGCGAGGCGCTCTGATGTGGCTCCTCGACACCAACATCTGCATCTTCCTCATCAAGCAGCGCCCGCCGCAGGTGCTCGCCCGCCTGCGCGCGGTCGACATCGACCGGGTCGGGGTCTCGTCGGTCACCGTGGGTGAGCTCGCCTACGGGGTCGCCCGCAGCGGGCGCCCGGAGCAGAACGCGTTGGCCCTCGCGCACCTGCTCGCGCCGCTGACCGTCCTCCCCTTCGACGAGGCGGCCGCGACGCGCTACGGGGCGCTCCGGGCCGAGCTTGAGCGCCGCGGGACGCCGATCGGGCCGATGGACACGCTCATCGCAGGGCACGCCCTCGCGCTTGGCCGAGTGGTCGTCACGAACAACACGCGGGAATTCGCCCGCGTCCCGGACCTCCTCGTCGAGGACTGGACCCTCGGCTGAGCGCGCGCGGCAGAACGGGGCGCGAGTCGCCTGACT
>SYAK01000015.1 GCA_005788935.1 Pseudomonadota bacterium | reverse complement strand
GTCAGCACCAGGCTCGCTGCGGTGACCTCGTCGCCCTGCCCCCCCTGCTGCGTCCACCAGCCACCGAACGCATAGCCCGCGCGAGCCGGTACGCACAGGGCGCCGTACGAGGCGCCGTAGGTCGCGACCATCGTCGAACACCCCTCGCCCCCCGCGCTCACATAGGAGACGACGTATCGGTTCGGCGACCACCTTGCGTGGAGCATGTGCCCCTCAGGCCTCTCGAGCCGAGTAGCGGGCGTGACCTCGAGGCCTGACCCATCCGGCCCGGTCCACCAGCCCGCGAGCGAGTAGCCGACCCGAGACGACGTGGCCAATGGACCGTAAGGCGCGCCGAACGCGACCAGTATCGCGGGTGGTTCGGGGGCCGTGCCCTCGCCAGCCTCGAAGGTGACCGCATAGGTCTGCGGGTTCCACCGGGCGTAGAGCACGTGGTCGACCGTGATCGCGACCACGGTGTCGCTCAGGATCCGAACCGCCGTCGGGCTGACGCCGCTCCACCACCCCCCAAAGACGTGGCCCGCTTTGGCCGGCTCGCAGAGCTGACCGCCCGGCGCCGACCGGCCGTACGGGAGGCCGTAGGTGACCACAAGCGCGGGGCAGGTACTGCCTCCGCCGGACTCATAACTCACTGAAATCAGCGTGGCATCCCAAGTCGCCAACAGGCGATGGTCTCGTGGGGTCGAGACGAGCGTGGCCGCCGTGACGGAGGTGCCACCCGCCTCGGCCTCCAATCTCCAGCCGCGAAACACGTGCCCTGCGCGAGTCGGGACGCACAGGGCCCCGCCCGGCGCGGCGCTCCCGTAGCTCTGCCCGAAGGTGACGACCATCGCGCCTCCGCAGCCACTCCCGCCGCTGTCGTCGTACGTCAGCGTGTAGGTCATGGCGGTCCATCGCGCGAACAGGGTGTGGTCCGAGGCGATGGTCACGACGCTCGCGGCGCTGACGGCCCCGCCCGTCCCGTTGTCCCCGAGAAACCAGCCGTCGAACCGGTAGCCGGCGCGCGATGGGGTACACAAGTCGCGATAGGGTTGCCCGAAGCTGACCCGCGTCGGCTGACACGTGGTCCCTCCCTCGCTGTCCTGCGTCACGGTGTAGACGTTCGGGGTCCACCTCGCCGTCAGGGCGTGGGCCCCCACCGTCGTCACCTGCGTCGCTGCCGTCACGGTCGCCCCGTTGGCCAGGACCCAGCCGGCGAACGCGTACCCGGCGCGGGTCGGCGAGCAGAGGGCGCCACCCACGGCGGCTCCGTAAGGCGCCCCAAAGCTGACGACGAGGCTGACGCAACCCGTGCCGCCCGCGTTATCGTAGGTGACGATGGTCGACTCGACGCTCCAACGCGCTGTCAGGGTATGGTCCGCGGCCGTCTCGACGGTGGTCTCCGCCGATATCGGCACACCCAGCAGATACCAGCCCCCGAAGGTGTGACCCGCCCGCGTCGGCGTGCAGAGACGACCACCGGTGCTGGCCCCGTAGCCAGCCCCGAAGGTCACCGTCACAGGCTCGCACCCGGCCCCCCCTGCATGTTCGAACGTGACCACGTAGGTGCGGCCTCGCCAGCGCCCGTGGAGCGTGTGACCCTGCGTCCGGGTCACCGGCGTCTGAGGCGTCACGCGCGTCCCGCCCTCGGCCTCGGTCCACCACCCATCAAAGACGTATCCGTCGCGCAAAGGGCCACAGAGGGTCCCGTAGAGGCCACCATACTCGACGACGACCGAGGCAGGACAACCGGAGCCCCCGGGCGCGTCCAGCTGGACCTGCACCGCGTTCGACTCCCACTGCGCGGCGAGGGTGTGGTCCGCCTCGAGCGTCACGCTCGTCTCGGCGGTGACCTGACTCCAACCTCCCGGCAGGGTCGTGAACCACCCTCCGAAGCGCCAACCCGGCCGCACCGGGACGCACAGAGGCCCGTAGGCTTGTCCGTAGGTGACGAGGATCGGCTCGCAGGCGGACCCAGCAGCGCCCGGGTCGAACGACACCCGGTACTGGTTCGCGCGCCACGTGGCCCGCAGGGTGTGGTCACTCGCGATCTCGACGACGGTGGCATCCGTCGCGCGCCCTGTCGCCCCGAGCTGCCAACCCGCGAAGACATGCCCGCGCCGCCGGGGCTCGCAGAGCGGCCCATCGGCTCCGTACGGGCGCCCGAAGGTGACGTTCCGGGGCTCGCACGCGGAGCCTCCTGCCGAGTCGAACGTCACGAGGTACCTGCGTCCGGACCACCGCGCGAAGATGACGTGGTCGTCCGGGGTTGTTACAAGTGTGTCCTGCGTGACCTCGAATCCGGGACCGACTGGCGCCGTCCACCATCCCGCGAGTTGGTAGCCCTCGCGCTGGGTCTCCGGTAGGCCCCCGTAGGGCGCCCCGAAGCTCACCTGACGGGAGGATGGGCTCGGTGTCGAGCCACCTTGGGGGTCGAAGCCAACGCGGATGGTCCTCGGGCTCCAGCGCGCGTGCAGGACGTGGTTGGTCACGACCGCCACGATCGAGGTCTCGGTCACCGGGTTGCCGGCGCCGTTGTCAGCGTCGTGCCAGCCTGCGAAATCGAACCCCGCCCGACTCGGGACACACAGTGGCCCTCCCGCGCCGTAGGCCTCCCCGAACCTGACGGTCCGGCTGTCACATGGCGAGCCGCCCTCGCTGTCGAACGCCACCGTGAGGACGGTCGCCGACCAGCGCGCCGTGAGGACGTGGTTCATCGCCAACGCCACGCGCGTCTCCGGTTCGACCAGGCGCCCATCTGCGCCCTCCCCGAGGTACCAGCCCACAAGACCGAATCCGGTGCGCAATGTGTTGCACAACGGCCCGCTGACGCCATAGGGCTCGCCGAACGTGACGCTCCTCGGCTCGCAAGGGCTGCCACCCGCAGTGTCGAACGACACCAGATACTGGCGTGGTCTCCAACCCGCATAGAGCGTGTGAGCCTCGCGGATGGTGACCCGGGTCTCGGCGGTTACGAGGGGGCTCTCGGACGACGCCCCGCTCCTCCAGCCCTCGAGCGTATACCCCTCGCGACTGGCCTCGGGCAGCGTCCCGTAGGGCTCCCCGACGACCACCGTGCTACGATCGGCCCCGAGGAGGGTCCCTCCCTGCGGATCGAAGGTGACCTCGACCTCGATGGAGGCCTCGCAGAGGTCACCGTCCGGGTCCGTACACGGCGAGAGCCCCGTCTCCTCGCAGAGGCGAACACCTTCGCAACGATCGACCTCACACAGGGTGAAGGCCGAGCCCTCGACCGACCGCCCGGAACAGGTGCACGCCTCGGCGGGGTCCGCGAGGACGCACTGTCGCATCAGGTTGCCAGAGGCGAGCCCCTCCACCTCTCTGCAGACGAATCGCTCGGGACACTCCCTGTCCGTCGTGCAGGCCGTGCCGCAGAAGCTGCCCTCGGCCGACCCGTAGCGAACGCACCGGGCTCCGCTCGCCCCGAGCGCGTCGCGCTGACACTCGGCGTCGTCGACACATGGACGGCAGAGGTTGAGCGCGGGCTCGACGCAGAGGTAGGTCGGGTCGAGCCCGGGGAGGGTCACGAAGAGGCACTGGTAGGGGTCGGGGCAACGTTGGTCGCAGGTCCGGGTGCAGACTGAACCGCCAAGGCTTGACGGCAGGCAATAACCCGAGGCGCAGTCGGCGTTTTGACGACAGCCGCAGAAGTCCCCCGCCGGCACGACCGCGCACGTCGGGCTCGCAGCGTCGCCGGCCGTGACATCCTGCGACCCTCCGAGGTCGAAGTCGACCGTGTCGCCAGGCGCCGAGACATCGACGACGCCGGCGTCGACAATGGTCGCATCGTCAGGTTCCGTGTACGCCTCGCAAGTGCCCGCCAGGCAGGAGAATCCTTCATCGCAGAGCCGTCCAAGCGCGCAGGGGCATCCTTCCGTCCCCGGAGGGCACTGGGCGGGTGGGGCTGCGTCATGACAGGCTGTGAGCCCGAGCAAAATCAGGGCCAGCCGAGCCGGGATGCTACAACCGCCACGGGAGGAATGTGACGCTGGGGTCATGGGGGCTCTCCGCTCCTGATTTCACAGCCCGGTGGACGCGCGCCTGCGACGCGTGCCCGCGGTCAACATCCCCGCGGCCGCCAGCAGGAGGCCTCCGAACGCCGAACCACCGCCACACCCGCCACCGCTTCCCGGCGCAGGAGCCTCACCTCCGCCCACATCGGCGCCGGGCTCTGGCCCGGGCTCGCCGCCTTCGTCGACGTCATCGCCCCCGCCCGCGTCAGGCTCGGGCTCGGCGCCGTCGCTCGCGTCAGCGCCTGGCGGAGTACCTCCCGCGTCCGCGCCGGGGTCTGGCTCGGGCTCACCGCCCGCGTCCGGTCCAGCTCCCGCGTCACCGGAGCCCGTGGGGGGCTGGCAGCTCCCATCGCCTGCGCACGTGTAGCCGTCAGCGCAGCCCTCGGCCGAGGTGCAGCGCGTGCCACAACCATCCTCTCCGCAGGCGTAGGCCCCGCAGTCCTCGGGGGTGCCGGCGGCACATCCGCCTTCCCCGTCGCACGCCGAGCCCGTCCAGTCGCCCCCGTCGCAGAGCCCCTCGCCACACGCCACCTCGGTTCCCGGGAAGGCACACGCCAGGCCGTCGGTCCCGTCGCAACGTCCGGCACACGCGCCGACGCCGCCGCACGCAGGCCGCCCGCCACGCGGCGCAGCGCCCGCGGGGGCCACGCTGCAGGTCCCGACGGAGCCAGGGACGTCGCACGCCTCGCATTGGCCCTCGCAGACCCTGTCGCAGCAGACCCCGTCAACACACTGACCCGACAGGCACTCGGCGTCACCGTCGCAGCGCTGTCCGTCGCGGGCCTGCTCGACGCAGACGCCGGCCGCACAGTAGTGGTCCGCCGTGCAGTCCTCGTCGCGCTCGCAGTCACCGAGGCAGCCGCTCTCGCCGCACGCGAAGACCCCACAGGACTGGGTCCGCGGTTCGGGGCAGGCGCCCGCCCCGTTGCAGCCCGCCGCGAGCGTCGCGATCCCATCGTCGCACGCGCCGGCGCGGCACGCCTGCTCGCCGCCCGGATAGACGCAGAGCGCCGTCCGGACGCCGTCGCATCGCCCGCCACAGCTGGTGCCCGCTCCGACGCACGCACGGCGTCCTCCGCGCGGCGCACCAGCGACAGGACGGCAGCGCCCCTCCTGCCCCGCGGCGTCACAGGCCTCGCACTGCCCGGTGCACGCACCGTCGCAGCAGAAGCCATCGACACAGTATCCCGACGCGCACTGCGCCCCCGAGCTGCAGCGCGTCCCGACGCCCTGCGTGGGCACACAGACGCCCTCGACGCAGCCGTGCCCGGTCGCACACTCGAGCGATGACGTGCAGCCGCCGAGGCACTGGTCCCCTCCACAGATGTATGCGCCGCAGTTTCGCACGACCGGCTCCGGGCAGCTGGCGGATGCGCCGTTGCAGAGGGCGTCGGCCACCGACGAGCCCCCATCGCAGTAGCCCTCGGCGCAGACGGTCCCGGGCGCAGCCTTGGCATCCCCCGGGCAGGTCGCGCGAGTGCCGTCACAGCTCTCAGCCACATCGCAGAGGCCCTCGGCGGGGCGGCACTCCGTCCCGGCCGGCGCCCGCCGGTCCGCGGGGCAGTTGGCGGCCGCGCCGTCACAGGTCTCCGTCACGTCGCAGACGCCCGACGCCGGCCTGCAGTCAGTGCCCGCAGGCGCCCGACGGTCGGACGGACACGTGACCGCCGCACCATCGCACGTCTCCGCGAGGTCGCACGGGCCCGTGGCGCCGCGGCACTGCGTCCCGGCGAAGGCCTTCCGGTCGGCCGGACACATCGCGTTGGCCCCATCGCAGGCCTCTGCGAGGTCGCAGGGACCGCCCGAGGCGCGGCACTGGGTGCCGGCCGCCACCTTGGCGTCCGGCGGACACGAGACGCCAGCGCCATCGCACGCCTCACCGACGTCACAGATCCCCGACGCCGGGCGGCACTCGACCCCCGCGGCGAGGCGTCCGTCCGCCGGGCACTGGGCCCCCGCGCCATCGCACGCCTCGGCCACGTCACACAGGCCCTCGGAGGCGCGGCACTCGGTGCCTGCCGGCAGACGTCGGTCCGCCGGGCACAGGTTCGCGACGCCGTCACAAGCCTCGGCCGCGTCACAGAGCCCGGCCGCGGCGCGGCACTGGGTCCCGGCGACGGCCTTCCGGTCGGTCGGGCACAGCGGGCTGACACCCGAGCAGGCCTCGGCCGTGTCGCAGGACCCGGCCGACGCGCGGCACTGCGTCCCGGGCGCGGCGTAGGCGTCCGACGGACAGGCCGCGTTCGCGCCGTCGCAGCTCTCCGCGGTGTCGCAGATCCCCTCCGAGGCGCGGCACTCGGTGCCTGCGGGCGCCTTGCGGTCGGACGGGCAGGCGCTCCCTGCCCCGTCGCAGGTCTCTGCCAGGTCACACAGGCCCGCGGAGGCCCGACACTCGGTCCCAGCCCCCACCTTGCGGTCCGCTGGGCACTCGGCCGTCACACCGCTGCACGACTCCGCGACGTCGCAGGCGCCCGCCGAGGCGCGGCATTGCGTCCCCGCGCTCGCGAGCCGGTCCGCGGGACACTCGACGCTGGCGCCAGTGCAGGTCTCGGCAGCGTCACACGCGCCCGCCGAGGCGCGACACTGGGTGCCAGGCCCGGCGAGGCGATCGGCTGGGCACTGCGGGCTGACGCCGCTGCAGGTCTCGGCCGCGTCGCACGCGCCCGCCGAGGCGCGACACTCTGTGCCCGCGCTCGCGAGGACGTCGGCCGGACAGGCGACTCCCAGCCCATCGCAGCGCTCGGGCGAGTCGCAGAGCCCCTCGGACGCGCGGCACTGCGTCCCGGCCGCCACCCGGGCGTCGGCGGGACACGCGTTTGCGGCGCCGTCGCACGTCTCGGCGAGATCGCACAGCCCCGCAGCGGCGCGGCAGGTC
>SYAK01000165.1 GCA_005788935.1 Pseudomonadota bacterium | reverse complement strand
GCTCGGCGCTGTTCACGCGCGGCGACGTGCGGTCCACGCAGGCCCTTGTGAGCGCGACCGTCGGCACGGGTGACGACGCGCTGACACACGAGCCGCTCGGCGGGCGCCGCTCGGACCGCTTTCTGCTGCACTACAACTTCCCGTCCTTCGCGGTCGGCGAGGCGAAGCCCCCGCGCGGGCCCGGACGGCGCGAGATCGGACATGGCGCCCTGGCGCGGCGGGCGCTCGCCCCGGTGCTCGGCCCGGACGTGACGGCCTCGGCGACGGTGCGCGTGGTCTCGGACATCCTGAGCTCCAACGGGTCGTCCTCGATGGCGACCGTCTGCGGGGCCTCCCTGGCGTTGATGGACGCGGGCGTCGGCATCCGCGAGCATGTCGCGGGCGTCGCGATGGGGCTCGTGCGCGACGCGGGGCGCTGGGTGACGCTGACGGACCTGACGGCCGACGAGGACCACCTCGGGGACATGGACCTGAAGGTGGCGGGCACGGCCACGGCGGTGACCGCGCTGCAGCTCGACGTCAAGCGGGGGCCTGTCGGTCGTGAGGTCGTGGCCGACGCGCTCGGCAAGGCGCAGGCGGCCCTCGAGACGCTCGTCGAGGTGCTGCGCGGCGTCATCGTGGCGCCGCACGACAAGCACCGCAAGGTCCCGCGCGCGACCCAGGTACGCATCCCGGTGGCGCGCATTGGCGGGCTCATCGGGCCTGGCGGCAAGCACGTCAACGAGCTTCAGACAGCGACCAACAGCCGCATCGAGGTGCGCGACGACGGCCTCGTGCGGATCAGCGCGAAGACCAAGGCCGATCTCGCGGCCGCGGTCGAGCGGGTCGAGGCCTTCGCGGTCGAGCTGGCCATCGGCGCCATCCATCGCGCCGAGGTCATTGGGATCAAGGATTTCGGGGCGGTCGTGCGCTTTGGCGACCACGAGGGGCTGGTTCACGTGAGCGAGCTCGCCGCTGGACGGGTCGAGAAGGCGGGGGACGTCGTGAAGGTCGGCGAGTTCCTCGCGGTGCGGGTGCTTGGCGTCGATGACCGCGGGCGCCTCAAGCTGTCTGCGCGCTCAGCCGCCGAAGGCTGACGCGAGGCGGGGTCGCGGTGCCTGAATGAGGCGTCATTCAGGCGCCCGGTCTTGGTGAACCTCAGGCTGGGGTGAGGATGAAGCGGCAGCGCGGGCCGCCCGTCGCGAGGGTCGTCGGACGGTCGAGGCGGACGCCGCGATGCGGGAAGAAGGCCGCGTCGCTCTCGCAAAACAGGGGCGCGAGCTCAGGGTGGCGAGCGGCCGCGCACAGGCGCACGAGGGCGCAGGCGTGGACGTCGAAGACCACGCGACCCGGGGACGCCTCGACGACCTCAGCCTTGGCCGTCGCGAAGCGGTCAAGCCAGCCACGGACACGGGGGCCGAGGGTCTCGGTGGTCGCCCGCGCGAGCGCTTCGGGCGAGAGGTCGGACAGCGCTGACGCGAGGAACGCAAGCCCGCCCGCCGCGAGGAGTGGCCGCATCGCCGCGAGGGCCACCTCAGCCGGAAGATGGCGCAGCAGACGCCGGTGGATGGCGATGGCGAGCCCAGCCTGACGCCGCGCCTCGCGCTCGCGTGGGTCGGCGGCGGGGCCGAGGTCGCTGAAGACCGCCGCAGGGTCCTTCCGCATGGCCGAGGCCAGCGCCGCGAGGCCTACACCCGGCCCCGCGGCCGCGAGGAAGGCGCCGAGCAGGCGCACCACATGCGCGGCCTCCGGCACGCGGCGGGCGAGGTGGCGAAAGGCCACGGGCCGACCTCCTGTCAGGGAAGCCGGCCCGAGGACCGCACGCAGGCGGGACGCGAGGTCCACGTCAGTTGGCGGTGACCATGTCCGCGGTCGTCCGGGGGGCGACGCGGCGGGTCTCGTAGGACTCGCGAACGAAGCCGACGAGCGACGACAGGACGGTCCCGGTGGCCGGGATATCGCTCATCCCCGAGAGCAGCGACCAGTCGATCATCGGCGTGCCATTGGTCGTGTAGGGCTTGGCCTGCTCGTTGGTCTGGGTGCTCGTGAAGCGCTCACCGATGGTGATGTTCGCGAACGAGACCAGCACGCCCTCGTACTTCTCGAAGTCGGCCTGGGACACGTCGTTGGCTAGGGCGGCCGCGGCTGGCAGGGTGCCGCCGTCGCCGGTCTTCGTCATCGCATCGGCCGAAATCTGGCTCATGCAGAAGAATTCCTTGTGCTTGCCGGTGATCGCGACGATGTCGCCAGGCACGAAGCTCGTGTTGGCGGCCTTCGGCACGACGACCTGGATCCCGCTGAAGGGCTCGTTCGTGCCGTCGGTCACGAAGTAGCCGTCGAGGCCGGACGAGACGCTGTACTTGGCGCTCGCGACGGTCGCGGTGAGTTGGCCGGTCGGCCCGGTGAACTCACCCGCGCAGTTGACGCTGGCCTCCGAGCCCTGGATGCCCTTGATGGTCAGCTCGGGGTCGGCGCTCGTCTTCACGAGGCCCTCGGGGCTCATCGGCATCAGCTGGCGCTTGCCGAAGCCGAACTTCATGACGCCCGTGAGGTCGTACGTCGCGCCGATGTCGAGGCCCACGAAGAAGCCCTCGCGACCGAAGTCGATGCCGACCTCGAACTCGGTCCCATCGGCGGCGCGCACGGTGTAGGCGACCGAAGGCTTGGCGACGACGGTGACGCCCTGCAGCTTGACGACGACGCCCTCGAGGGCCTCGCTGGTCGCGTCGACCCCGGTCACGACGAGCGGTGCGGGCGGCGTGGCGGTGGCGAGCTTCTTGTGGGCGGACGCGGAGATCTGCGTGTTGCAGAAGTAGTCGACGAGCTGCCCGGTGACCTCGAGCGTGTCGCCGATCGCGTAGTTCGTCGCCTCGGTCGCCGGAACCGTCACGAGGATGCCGGTCCACGGGCCGCCGGCCGGGTCGGCGACGTAGTAGCCGTCGAGGTTCTTCGTGGTGTCGGCCTGGTTCTTGTAGGCGGTGAACTTCGGGCTGACGACCACGACACCGCTGACCGTGACGGCGGGGTTGACGTTGCGGAAGGCGGTCGCCGCGTCACAGGCGCCGAGCGAGGGGTCCTCGGCCTCGGCCTGGAGGGACGCGACGGTGCGCGCGCCCCCGGGAGCCGTCGTGTCGGTGCCGCCCGGCGTCGCCGTGTCGGAACCGCCTGGGGTCGTCGTGTCGGTGCCGCCTGGCGTGGCGGTGTCGCTGCTGCCCGTGGACGTGTCCGCGGCGGGCGTGGGGGTGGAGGAGCCGCTGTCGCAGGCGGCGACGGCGAGCGAGGATGCGAGGGCGGCGGACAGGGCGAGACGGCGCATGGGGGTCTACTCCAACGTGGCGATTTCTTTGAGTTCTCCGAACCTGAGCTGCAGGATGCCGAGGCGATTGCGCCCGGCATCGAGCTGGACCTGTTGGCGCAGCGCGTCGATGACGGGGACGCGGGCCTGCAGCATGCTGTCGGTCAAGGACAGCGCGCTCCCGCCGAGCGGTCCGGTCACGGTGAAGGCGAAGGC
>SYAK01000164.1 GCA_005788935.1 Pseudomonadota bacterium | reverse complement strand
GCGCGTCGATGACGGCAGGAGCGCCAGACTGAAAAGGACCCACGGTGAGGTCGGGGGCCCGGGTCGGCGGAGCGTCGGGGTAGACGGCGGCGCAGGCGGGGGCGCCGTCGGGACCGAGCAGCCAGCCGCGGACGGTGAAGCCCTGGATCGCCGCGCTGCCAAAGTGCTGGAAGCTGACGATAAGGTCAGGCTGCGGGGCGACGTCGAAGGTGAGCGCGAACGTCAGCGGGGCGACGCCTGCGCCCGCGGAGCCATCGACGGAGGCGGTGATGGTGGCGCTGCCCGCGAGCCCCTGCGAGCGGACCTCGACCGAGGCGACGCCGTCTGCGTCCGTAAAGACGGAGAACGCGCCGAGCGCGAGAAATCCCGCGGGGGCGTCGCCCGGGTCGAAGAAGATGCCGCGCTCGGCGAGCGGGCGGCCCTCGCCATCGACGTAGCGCACCGCGACCGTGAGGCGGCCGCCAGCCGTGGCGCGCAGAAAGCAGCTGGTCGTGCAGGGGTTGCCGGCCGCGTCGACCTGCCCCGCGGCATAGGTCAGCCGCGCAGCGGCGGCGGGGACGTCGGGCGGCTCGCTGATGTCTTCGGGCGGCGGCGGCGCGGTGTCGGACGCGACGTCAACTGGCACGATGGGGCTCGGTCCGAGGAGACCGTCACCATCCTCTGCACAGGCGGAGGCGAGAGCGATGAGGGCGAGGACGGGGGCGTGGCGCGTCAGGCGTGGCATGGGGGCCTCGGAGCCGAAGGGGGCGGGCATGAAACACGATCGCTGCTGAAATGGAAGCCTCGAGTCAAGCGCCTTCGACATGGGGCTGATGGGTGCGCTTGCCGAGACGGGCGCGGCACGGTAGGGTCATGCAGGTGTGGCGGACTGGCGGGCGCTCGCGCAACCGTCGAAGACATCCAACATCTCGAGGCGGCCGCTGGCCCTCTCGCGAGCTCCGGAGGCTGAGGTGGGCGGCGATTTCAATGGGCGGAAGGTGCTTGTGACCGGTGGCACCGGCGGACTCGGCCGGGCGGTCGTCGAGGTCCTGCTCGGGCGCGGCGCGCACGTGACCGTGCCGGTCCACGACATGCGCGAACTGGCGGGATGCGCGTGGCCCTCGGGGGCAGTTGACATCGTGCCCGGGGTGGACCTGCGGGACGAGAGCGCGGTGGCGACGCTCTTCGCGCGGCTCGAGGGCCTGTGGGCGTCGGTGCACCTGGTCGGGGGGTTCACGATGGCGCCGCTCGTCTCGACCGACGCGGCGGCCTTTCGCGGAATGTTCGATCTCAACACGCTGACATGCTTCCTCGCGACCCGCGAGGCCGCACGCACGATGCTCGCGACCGGGCGCGGCGGGCGCATCGTGAATGTCGCGGCCCGCCCGGCGCTATCGCCGACGGGCGGCATGATCGCCTACGCGGCGTCGAAGGCCGCCGTGGTCTCGCTGACCGAGAGCGCGGCTCAGGAGCTGCGCGCCGACGGCGTGTGGGTCAACGCCATCGCGCCCTCCATCATGGACACGCCAGGCAACCGCGCGGGGATGCCGGACGCGGACCACGCAAGCTGGCCGCGGGTGGAGGAGGTGGCGAACGCCATCGCCTTCCTCGCCTCCCCCGACAACGCCCTGACGACAGGCCTCATCATGCCGGTGTACGGACGTGCCTGAACAACCTCCCGCCCCGCCACCCCCATCCGGCCCGCGCGCAGAGTCCCGACTGCGCTATGCGGTCCGCTCGTCAGCCGCCGTGTCGGACGTCGGGCAACGGATGCCGCGTAACGAAGACCGAACACTCATCGCGCCAGGCTGCCCCCTGTTCGCGGTGGTCGATGCGAGCGGCGCCGAGTGGCCCGCGGAGACGGCCGTCAAGGTCCTGAGCGACGAGGCCCCGAAGCTGCGGGAGCTCGAGAGGGCCGTGCTGACCGACCCCGCGAGCGGCGCGCGCCTCGAGATTGGCACGTTCTTCGAGCAGGCCTTCGGGCGGGCGTCGCAGCAGCTGCGGGAAGAGCTCGCCGCGCGTGGTGAGAGCCGCGGAACAGCCACCGTGGCCGCCCTCGCGCTCATCGGCCCGTTCGCCTTCGTGTCCCACGCGGGCGACAGCCGCGTCTACCTGCTGCGACGCGGCGAGCTGCGCCCGCTGACCTCGGACCACACGCTCGCGATGGTGCAGCTGCGGCGCGGCGAGATCGACGCCGAGGGCTACCTCGCGAGCCCGTACAAGACGACCCTGACGCAGAGCCTCGGCGCGACAGCGGCGCTGCGGCCCGACCTCGCCGAGCTGCGCGTCATCGACGGCGACCGCTTCCTGTTGTGCTCCGATGGCCTTCACCGCTTCGTACCGGACGCGGACATCGCGGCCATCTTCGCCTCGCAACCCGATGACGCGAAAGCCGCGGCGGCCCTCGTGGACGCCGCGAATCGGGCGGGCGGCAAGGACAACATCAGCGCTGTCTGCCTGACGATCGCGCTCGACCGGGCGACGCTCGCGGCCGACATGCGCGCCTCGGCCCGCGCCCCCGCCTCCGACGCCATGCCTGACACGGCGCGACTGCTGCGCCGCTGCTTCCTCTTCGCCTCGCTCGACGACACCGAGCTGCTGCGCATTGCGCCCTACTTCGATCTGCAGCGCTTCGAGGCCGACCAGGCCATCTTCACCGAGGGCGTCGAGGGCGACTCGATGGCTGTGATGATCGCGGGCCGCGCCAGCATCACCTTCCGCAGCGCCACCCTCTCGGAGCTCGAACCAGGCGGCTATGCGGGAGAAATCTCGCTCATCCGGCCCGGGCGCCGCACAGCTACCATCACCGCGCGCGAGCCGTCAGCGGTCCTCAGCCTGTCGCGGCAACGCTTCCACGATATCCTCGCGAAGCACCCAAGCCTCGGGGCGCGGCTCGCGGTGCCGCTGATGGAGAACATCTCGGCCCGCATCGTCGACCTCCGGGGGCGCCTCGCCTCGGCGGCCGCGACACTGTCCGCGCGCGAAAGCCTGCACGGTCTCTGAGGCCACAAGGCGCGGAAGAATGCACCAGGGCGCGGGTTCAAGGCGACATGCACCACGACCCTTCATCGGCACACCCCGACACCACGCCCGCGCACCTCGTGCTCTTCGACGGTGGCTGCGGGCTCTGTCACCGCTCCGTCCGCTGGCTCCTCGCGCGTGACCGGGCCGGAATGCTCCGGTTCGCGCCGCTCGGCGGGGAGACGGCGAAACAGCTGGGGCTTGGCGGCGCGACGACCTCCCCCGACTCGGTGCTCCATGTCTCGAACGGCGTCGTGCTCGCGCGCAGCCGGGCCTTCTTCGCGTTGCTCGGTGTCATCGAGAGCGGCTGGTCGTGGCTGCGCGTCGTCCGCTTCCTGCCCGCGTGGCTGACCGACCTGCCCTACCGCGCCATCGCACGCATGCGCTACCGCATCTTCGGCCGAGCCGACGCGTGCGCGCTCCTAGCTCCGGGACAGGCCGAGCGCTTCCTGCCGTAGGCCGCTCAGCGCTGCGGCGGGACGGACGGTGGGCTCGCTGGGCGGACCTCGAGGCACACAGCGTCGAGCAGGCGGATCCAGTTGACCTCGTCGTCGGGCGGGAAGAAGCCCTCGCAGAGGATGACACCGCCCGCGCCGTCATCGACGAGCCAGGTCCGGCGTCGGTGCCGCTCCGTTCGAGGCCCCTCCTCCGCGACGAGGCGGGTGGCGCGCTCGAAGTGGCGCTCTTCGAGGATCTCTGCGCCGAGGCCGATGATGTCGTCCTTGTGCGCACCGAGCGCCGCGGCCACGGTGCGCTCTGGCAGACGCGCGACGTAGATGCGACCGAGGCCGTCGGCGGGCGCCGCCGTGAGGGCGGAGGTCAGCCGGTGGACGACGAACGAGCCCGGAATCACGGCAGACAGGCGCCCGTCCCGGCTCGCGATTCGGAGGCCCACGAGCTCGCGCGCCTCGCTCTCGACGGCTGGGGACAGCGGCGCGTCATCCCCGCAGGCCACCGCGAACGACGCGAGCAGCGCGACGCAGGCCCTCAGCACGGCGGTCTCAGGTCTCGAGGGCGCGGATGACGGCGTCCACATGTCCGGGCACCTTCACGGTGGGCCACGCTGCGCTGATGCGCCCCGTGGCGTCGATGACGAAGGTGCTGCGTATCGTGCCCTCGCTCTCCCGTCCATACATCTTCTTGACGCCCCAGGCGCCGAACGCCTGGTGCAGCGTCTTCTCGGTGTCCGCGATGAGCGGGAACGGGAGGTCGAACTTGGCGCGGAACTTCGCGTGCGAGGCGACGGTGTCCGTGGACACTCCGAAGACGCGCACGCCGCGGGCCGTGACGCGGCCCCAGTTGTCGCGGAAGTCGCAGGCCTCCTGCGTGCACCCCGGCGTGTTGTCGCGCGGGTAGAAGTAGACGACCCACGTCGAACCCGCGAGGGTCGCGGAGTCGAGCACGGAGCCGTCGTCGAGCGGCAGCTTGAAGGCAGGGGCGACGTCGCCGGGTTTCAGCATCGAGCGGTCCTTGGGTGTCGGAACCGCAGGAGGGTCGACACGACGCGCCGCGGGTCAAGAGGCCCGGACGCCTTCGCGTCAGGCGGGCGTGACGCAGATGGCGTCGATTTCGACGCGCACGTCGCGCGGGAGACGCGCCACCTCGACGGTCGCGCGCGCGGGCTTGTGGCCATCGAGGGCCGCCGCGTAGACCGCGTTGACCTTCGCGAAGTCCCCCATGTCCTTCAGGAAGATCGTGCACTTGACGATGTCCTGCGGACCATGGCCCGCAGCCGTG
>SYAK01000014.1 GCA_005788935.1 Pseudomonadota bacterium | reverse complement strand
GAGGGCGTTCTCGACCAGGTTGGCGACCACGATCTGCGCCATCTGTCGGTCGGTGACGCACGCGGGGAGCGCGGCCGCCACGTGGCGGTCGAAGCGTTCGGGGAGCCCGACCGCGTCAATCGATGCGCGCAATACAGTTTAAAGAAAAATTATTAAGTAGAGGCGAGGCGTCTAGGCGGGCGACCCCGTCATCGAAGCGCGCGGTCTGCTCACAGCGCTCGACCACGTCGCGCATGTTCTCGACGGCGCGCCGGGCGCGCGCCTTCATCGCGGCGCTGCCGGTGTCGTCGCCGAGTGCCAGCGTCACGACCGAGAGCGGCGTCTTGAGCTCGTGGTTCAACATCGTCAAGAGCTCCGACTGCTCCGTGACGCGCGCCCCCTGCGCGGCGGCCTCGCGCTCAAGCGCCTCGCGCGCGATGGCGTCCCGCTGGCGCCTCCGTCGTGCCTCCGCGGCCCGGTACGCGAGCAGGAGCCCGAGCAGAAACGCGCTAGCGACGCTGTAGGTGAAGAGCCCTAGGAAGGACCAACGCGGCGCAGGGAGCAGCCCGAGGGCGCGCAATGACTGTGGCACCGTGAGCGAGGCCATCAACACGTATACCGCGATGAGATAGGCGCGCTGCCAGAAGGCCCTCCTCGCGCGCTCGCCCCCGGGTTCCAGCCGCACGCGACAGGCGGTCACAATCGAGAGCACCATCATGGCCGGGATCGCGACCTGATTGATGAGCAACCCCGCATGCACGAGGCCGACAGCGACCAGGAACAGCGCGACGAGTGGCCCCAGCGAGCTCGCCCGGAGGAGCCTGCCCGAGGTCTTCCGGGCGTCGAGGTCGCCGAGCAGCCGCGCGTGAAACCAGCCCGCCACCAGCGTGTTGAAGGGGATCGCGAGGGAGGTCAGGCGGTCGAGCGCGGGCAAGAGCCACACCGGACCGTGAAGACGCAGGACGCCCGTCAGCAGCAGCGTCAGCAGCAGGGCCCCTCGCTCGTGCGCGATGAACAGACCGAGCAGCGGGTCGCGCTGCTCCATCCAGGCCGACGCAGCTCAAGCGAGGACCATCGCGATGAAGACCAGCAACCCGGTCACCAGCACATGCTGCGTGAGGCTCTTGTCGCGCGCGTCGTCCCAGCGGAGCGCCTGTACGTCGATGCTCTGGGTGCTCTGCGTGCGGAGCCGCAAGAGCACCTCGAACGGCGCCGAGGCCGCCTCGAAGACCACCGTGTGCGACAGCAGCGGCTGCCCTGTCGCTGGTAGCGGGTGCGTGTCGCCGATAAACGCCGGGGGCTCCGACAGCCGGTCCGCCCGATAGACAGCGACCTCATCGAGGTGGCCGGGGATGACCACGAGCACGAGGCGACGGTCCGCTGCGCCGTCGGGGAGACCGGCCGCGGCCGGGTCGATGCGCAGGCGCAGCCACGTGGTGGACGTAACGTAACCGCGCGACAGCGTTCCTTGAAAAGGCGTCCACGCGCGCCCGATCGCCGTCTCGGGCGAGATCGTTCCGTCGGGGTCGTCAAGCCAGGCCCGCTCGACAATCGCGTCCTGGTCATCGCGGCCTGGGTCCCCCCCAGCCCCGCAGCCCCCGCTCAGCAGGATGGCCAAGGCGTACGCGACCCCAAGCCCGGTCCTCAGGCGTTCCGAGGAGGGCACACGCGCGCTGCGGCCAAGGCCATCTGGCGGTTCGGACGTCGGTCCGTCTGTAGGGCTGGTGTGGGTCATCCGACGGAACGGACTCTACTTCTGCAGAGCGGGCGTCGCCAGTGTGAACGGTGCCGCCGGCCGCTGGGCGTCGAGCCGGATTTTGCGGACGCGCGTCAAGGCTCCGCGGTCATGGCCCACGCCTCGATGCAGAGCCCAGCGGTCGGGTCGTCCGCTCGACATGTAGAGCCTCCCAGGAGCGTCTCACCAACATCTCAGTCGGGCGAGTTGCATGCCGTACGGGGATGTCTTTATGCGGCGGGCTTCTTTGACGCCTCGCTCGAGATCTGTCATGCGTTGCGTGGCACATGGCGTCTGTCACGCGATGGCAGGTCCGTGTCATCGGCGTCCACAAGGTCCCCAAACCCCGAAGGAGCACCCCGTCATGAAGTCCCGCACCTGCGCCCTTGGCGCCGCTTTCGCTTCGCTCGTCGCGACCTCGGCCCCTGGCACCGCTCAGGCTGGTGATGGCGATTATCCGCTCGTCTACGGTCAGCGCCCGCTTGTCCTCACGAAGGGCCTGCAGCAGGTCGAGGGGGCCTTCGGCTTCCTCCGCCCTGACGTCGCGGGGGCCGACCTCGCGGTGAGCGTCCTCGGTTCCTATGAAATCGGCATCACGGACGAGATCACGGCCGGCGTCATCGCCGTACCCCTCGGCATCTCCCCCGAGGTCAATTACGGCCAGCCTGTCGCCTACGCCACGCTTCGCCTCGCCGACGCGGAGGCCTACGACCTCGGCATCCGCGGCCGCCTGACGTTCCCCGGCCCCGAGGGTGGCGACGTCGGTATCGCGTTCGGTCTGGCTGGGCGCTTCCAGATCCACAAGGCCGCCTGGGTCGACGCGGGCGCGCTCGTCGACGTGACGCTCTCGGACCCGGCCGTGACGACGCTCGAGGTCCCGCTGAACCTCGGCGTCAGCCTGACGCGCCAGCTCTTCTTCACGCTCGATACGTCGCTCAAGGTGCCCGAGGCCGACTTCGACGTCGCGTCGGTCTCGAGCTTCGCCGGCCTCGGCTACACGGTCGGCGTCGAGAGCCCTCGGCTTGACCTCTACCTGCGCGCAGGGCTCCCGCACATCGCGTTTCAGGAGCCTGTGAGCTACGACACCCAGATCCAGATCGGCGGGCGCTACTTCTTCCGCTGAGACGCCGCGTATGCCAGGCGCCCCGGACCACCATGTTCCGGGCGCTTCCGCTTGCGCTTCGGAGCAGGAGGCGGCATCACAGGGCCATGCTGCTGGTTGTCCACACGCGCGCAATCGCTCTGCTCGGGGTCCTGCTCGCGGGCTGCAGCTTGCCCGCGCCGCCGGTCACGCCCACGGCCGCTGCCGCTCCGGTTTCGCCGACGAGGGTCGTGGCCATCGGGGACCTCCATGGGGACCTCGCCTCGGCGGAGGCGGCGTTCCGGCTCGCCGGGGCCGTCGACGCGAGCGGTCGTTGGACCGGTGGCCGCCTCGTCGTCGTGCAGGTCGGCGATCAGACGGATCGCGGCGACGACGAGCTGGAAATCCTCGCGTGGCTCGAGCGGCTCTCGGGTCAAGCTCGGGCCGCTGGTGGCGCCGTTCACGTCCTCCTCGGCAATCACGAGGCGATGAACGCCCAGCGCGACTTTCGCTACGTAACCCCCGGCGGCTTCAGCGACTTTGCGGACGCCCCCTGCCCGATGTCCGATCGCGCCTGCGCCGAGACGCCCGAGCCTGAGAGAGGCCGCTACGCAGCCTTTCGACCCGGCGGCGTCTGGGCCCGCACGCTCGCCGACCACCCGGTCGCGCTGAAGCTCGGCGACACCCTCTTCGTCCACGCGGGGCTCGAGCCGCAGTTCGCGCGCGCCGGTCTCGACGCCCTGAACCGCCCCGTGCAGGCCTGGCTTCGCGATGAGGGACCCGAGCCCGCGCTCGTCAGCGCGAAGGATGGCCCCCTCTGGAGCAGGCGCTTCGGCGCCGACGTCGAGCCTGCAAGCTGCGAGGCCCTCGCGTCGGCCCTCACGGCGGTTGGTGCGGCGCGCATGGTCGTCGGCCACACGGTCCAGCGCGACGGGATCACCAGCGCCTGCAATGGCCGCGTCTGGCGCGTCGACACGGGCCTCTCGGACCACTACGGCGGCCCCACCGAAGCTCTCGAAATCACGACCATTGGCGTCAGGGTCCTGCGCATGCCCGAGGGAGGCGACGCACGCTGAGGGCGCCTGGCTCGACGCCGCAGGCCCTGGTGCGCGACGCCTCACGTCGCGTGAGCGTCTGGGGTGGCGCGTCCGGATGGTGCATTGGCGCAACCGGATGGTGCAAGCCACGGCGCACCGGGCCACCCTCGGCGGCGCGAACCAACCCGGGAGACGCGCACCATGGTCAAGACGGTCCTCATCACTGGCAGCTCGAGCGGCATCGGCCGCGCCACCGCCCACCACTTTCTCGCCGAGGGCTGGCAGGTCGTCGCGACGATGCGCGACCCGGGCCAGGCTGGTGAGCTCGCGGAGCATCCGAGCGCGCTCGTGGCTCACCTCGACGTAACCGACGAGGGCAGCATCGAGGCCGCTGTGGCCGGGGCGCTTGGGCGCTTTGGCCGCATCGACGCCGTCATCAACAACGCCGG
>SYAK01000163.1 GCA_005788935.1 Pseudomonadota bacterium | reverse complement strand
GGTGACCGCCGCCTCGGCCGAGGCGAGCCAGGGATCGTCGGTCAGCGACGCGACGGCCCAGACCTCGACGCGATTGCACGTCGACAGCACGACCGCCTCGGCCACCTCGCGCGTGAGCCGAGCCGCAAGCCCGGGGACGGCCTCGGATGCGACCGCGAAGGCCTCGCGCGTGGCGACGGGCGCGGTTCGGTGGTTGAGCCCGAGGACGAGGAGACGCACACCCACCCCCATCATCGCAGCACGTAGAGCATGACGGCCCCGGTCGTCACGACAAAGCCCACGATGAGCGCGCTCGCCGAGCGCACGCCGCCCGAGCCATGGAGCGCGCGACGCCCGAGGGCGACGGCATAAATGCCCCAGCCGATGGCCGCCATCACGTGCTGGGGACGCAGCAGACCGGCCGCCGAAGCCTCACGCGAGGCCCCGGTCACGACGCCGCCAGCGATTCCCGCGGTCAGCAGCGCGAAGCCGATCGTCAGCAGCCGCCATGCGCGACCCTCGAGCGTCATCAGGCTTGGAAGACGCGGGTTGGGCCCCTGCTTGGTCTTCAGGCGGAAGGCTTGCCCGGCGTAGAGCAGCGCAAAGACGAAGGCTGGCGCCAGCAACAGATAGCCGACGAGCGTCGCCGCAATGTGCAGGACCGCGACGGCCGGAAGGGGCCCGCGGGTCGCTGGACTCGGGGAGAGCGCGTGCAGCGCGAGGGCGAGAGCCACCACCCCGATGAAGCCCGCGCTCACCGGGCCGAGCAGCGGCGAATCCCCCCAGGAGGGTGCCAGCAGCGCGCCACCTGATGCTGCGAGCGTGACGAAGAGCAGCACCAGCGGCCCGCCCGAGGCCTCTCCGAGCAGGCCAAAACCCGCGAGCAGGGCGCCGAGCAGTAACGCCGTCCCGACCGCCATGGCGCCGTGCGCAGCCCGACTCGGCGCGCGCTCGAAGCGCAGCAGCCGCGTCAGGAACAGCGCCGTGGCGACAAGGAAGGCGGCCGCGGCGAACAGGAGGGTGACGGAGAACACCATGCGGGCTCCCGGCGGGCGGGGTCAGCCCGAGCGCCTGACGTGACGCGCGGCCAGACGCGCCGACCGCCTCCGTGCTGAGAGCGGCGGCGCGACGGCGCGGCCCGTCAGCCGATGTGGGGCGTGATGGCGTTGACGAAGGCGGTCTTCGGGCGGGCGCCGACGATCCGCTCGACGACCTTGCCGTCCTTGAAGAGAAAAATCGCGGGAATCGAGGTAATCCCGAGCTGCCCCGCGTACTTCTGGTTGCGATCGGTGTCGACCTTGCCGACCTTGAGCTTGGCGCCGTAGTCCTTGGCGAGCTCTTCGATGACAGGCGCGATCGCGCGGCAAGGACCGCACCACGTCGCCCAGAAGTCGACGAGGACGGGGGTGGTAGACTTCAGGACCTCGGCCTCGAAGTTTGCGTCGGTGAACTCGTGGACGGCGCCGGCCATGACGAACCTCTCTCGGGGTAGGCGGGAACGGGTCGCCGGCGTCACCGGCGGCGGGTCGGAAGGTGTAGCCACTCTCGGCACAAAGTCAACGCCCGCGAGCCGCCTTCCGCCAAGGCTGCGACCCAAGGCCGCGCGCGCGGCTCGACGCGCCCGAGCGGGGGCGACGCACGGTCAGGGCCTGGCATCGTCGCCTCTGCGCGCAAACCGACGCCTCCGTTTGCGATTCAGCCCGTCTTGCGCGACGCTCGCCGCGATGAAACACTGCCCCATGCACACCCTCGGCCGCGCTCTCCGGAACGCCTTGTCGGCCACGGCCCTCGCGGCCTGCAGTGACAACCTCGTGCAGCCCGACGCGTCGATCTCCGATACCGGCGGCGATAACCTCGCAAGTCCCGACGCCGCGCAAATGGCCACCGATTCGAACGCCGACGACGACGGGAGCACCACACCCGATGACATCGCGAGCTCCGAAGACGCCCCGACGACGGACGCCGACACCGCGAGCGAGGCCCGACCGTCCAACCTGAGGACCACGGCCGACGTTCGCTGGGCCCTTCACGGCGGGCGGCTCGTCAGCGGCCGCATGACCTTCGCGGTGAGCACCCGCTTCGCGCCGGGCTCCAACGCGCGGAGCCACATCGTCGAGGCCGCCGCGTGGTACACCGACCCCGCAGCCGACGTCGGCCTGACGGTCGTGGAGGCGCCTCCGATGAGCGTCGCCGAGCTCTTCCCAAGCGAGGCGCCGACGGTCGCGCGCATGGACTACCTCGACACCCGCGCCGCCGACTACGGCGGCTTTCCGTGCCACCGCCAGCCGGACGATGTGTCGTGCGGCTCGTGGGTGATGAACATGTGCCCGTTCTGGAGCAGCGGCGACTGGGGCGGCGGGGGCACGAACCCGAGGCAGAGCTTCGTCATCTCGGCCAACGCCGGCTGCTACGGTCACGCCTCGGACGCGACCTCGGGAGACTACCCGAAGTCCCACGGCGTCGCCCACGAGCTCGGCCACGGCTTCGGCATGATCCACACGCCCGACTGGCCCGAGGCGGACCGCGGCCTGCTCAGCACGATGCAGGGGCGGATGCCGATCCTGACCGCCTACGACCTCGCCTTTCTGCGCCGCAAGTACCCGGCCCTCGACGCGCCCGAGGTGGTCGACGTCGCGGCCTCCCCGGTCTCGCGCCTGACGATGGGCAGCGGCTACGACAACTGTCCGTTCGGGGACTTCGACGGCGCCCCGGGCATGGTCGCGGACGAGGTCTACGTCGCCGACGGAGCGCTCCTCGACTGCGCCACCGGCGAGCCGCCGAAGGTGGCCGTGACGTGGTTCAACCTCGGGACCGACCCGGTGCCAGGCCTCGCGGTGGCTTTCCGCATGCGCCGGTCGAGCGGTGGCCAGCCTGCGATTCTCGACGCCTGGACGACGGCACCGATGCCTCGCGAGTCCCAGGATCACTGGGCGGGCCCGCTTGTGGTCCCGCCCGACCTGCTCGCGGCCGTGCCCGTGGACGTCCCGCTGCGGCTCGAGTTCGCGGTCGACACGGGGGACGGGCTCGAGGAGTCCGACGAAGACAACAACAGCGTCACCGCGCAGATGACCGTCGTCGCCTCGCGGGCCGCCTGCCGCCCCCGAAGCGGGACGCGGCCATGCGCCACCCTCGTCCCCTGAGGGCCTTCAGCGGCCGGTGGCGAGCCACGCGATGGTCGATTCAGCGGGGAGAAACGCGTATCGGAAGGCGGCATAACGGCTCGCGCGCGCCCAGGTCGAGAGGGCCTCGCCGAAGGCCTGCGGGGTCGGGTCCGCCCAGGCTACCGCGACCGCCCCCGACAGGAGCGTCAGGACCTGCCCGACGGCCGGCAAATCGCGCGGGCCGAGCCGCATGTAGAGGTGGCGCCGCACAACCTCGAGCGCGAGCGCGTCGAGCTCCGGAGCGAGTCGCCCAGCCCAGGCCGGCGGATGGTCCGGGTCGAGGGTCGCGAGCATGCGCGTGACCGGCTCGAGCGGCACCCGAAGGCCATCGCCGACGACGTCAGAGCCCACAAATCGCGACAGATTCATGGCCAAGAGCCGCGTGGCCAGGCGCCCGCCGAAGCCTGCCGGGAGGCCGTCACCGCCAGGCTCGAGGCTTGGCTCGCCCCCCGCGATGATCGTCAGGAGGCGCGCGATGGTCATGCGCGGGTCCTGCGCCATCTTGAGCAAGGCCCGCTCGGCCGGGTCGACGTCGCCGCGGATGTCGTGAACTGCCGCGTGGTGCGTGATTTCCGCGACCGGACCGTCGCGCCAGGACCGCCAGACGCTGGTGCAACCCGGGTCGATACCCACGCGCAACCCGTCGTCCGCGCGCGAGATGCGCAGCGGGTACTGCTGGCAGACGCCAGGCTTGGCCGCCGAGCCGAACTCGCGGTGGATGTTGCAGAGGCGGTCCGCCCCGAGGAAGACGCAGTGCCCGTCGACGGTCGCGAGTGCGCCGTCGTCGATGGGATCCGCGATCCCGAAGTGCGCGCCAAATCGTGCGATGCGGGCCAGCTCGTCCTCACCCTGAAGCGTAATGCGATGCCCGTAACAGCAATTACCGCAGGCGTGACAGGCGTGGCGCGGGGTCGAGAGGGCTCGGAGCGGCTCGTTCATGCGCGCACTCTGACGCATCCGCCCAGCGACCGCAAACGGCACCGACCGGTACACGCCCGGCACCCGAGGACCCGAGGTTAAGGGGTCGTGTCCGAACCTGTGAACATGGTGCACAATCCATGGCCAGATCGCGTCCGATCCCGCTGGCGGCAACGCACCCTCTGGGGTAGCGTCGTCACCGGCCTGCCTTGAACTCCGGAGTCATGCCCCGGGCAGACTCCGCCCCACAACCCGGTGTTCGTCCGTATGCACTGGCCAGTCGCAGCCCTGCTCCTGTCGGCGGCGTTCATCGCGTCACCCGCCGCCCGTGGCGACGCGTCCGGCCCCTGGCGCCTTCGTGACGCGGTCGGCGCCCCGTGGCTGCGGCTCGGGCTGGAGCACCGGACCCGCTTCGAACACCTCGCGGATGACTTCAGGACTGCCAACCCCGGCGACGCCTCCGCTCTCTCGCTGCGGACGCTCGTGTCGGCCGAGGCGCGTCTGGCGCCTGTCGTCCTCGGCGTCGAGCTCATCGACGCCCGCGTCTTCGCGACGCGCACCACCCCACTCAACACCACCCACGCCAATCCATTGGATCTCCTTCAGGGTTACGCCGCGCTGCGGGACGAGAACGTCTTCGTCGAGGG
>SYAK01000162.1 GCA_005788935.1 Pseudomonadota bacterium | reverse complement strand
CCACCCTGTAGGCGGCGACGTTGATGCAGAGGTCCGAGGCCGAGAGGTTCTGGACGGTGACGACGTAGTCCTTGTCGCCGTCTGCGCTCTGCTTGGTGACCCACGCGCGGAGGTCGTCGCTCAGGGCGCCCTTGATGTACGTGGTCGACTGCGGGATGCCGCTCGACAGGTAGTTGTAGGAAACGGTGACGAGGTCCGGCCGGTCAGCCAGCGTCGTGACGGTCTTGGACTGCCCCGCGAGGAAGGTGTCGGAGGTCAGGAAGGTGCGACGCATGTACGTCGCGTCGTGGTCGTGGCCTGCGACCGCGAAGGCCGAGGCGTGCTGTCCGTCGACCGTGTCGGCGTTGTTCACCGTCTCGGTGCGACGCCAGTAGCGGCCATCATGATCGCCGCTCGGGACATGCGCGTTGAGGCTGTCGAGCAGCGTGGTGAGCTGCGTGCGCGCGGTGCCGTTGGCGAGCGTGTAGGGCGCCCCGCCGATGGCCCCGCTACCGACCTGCGCGGTGCCGAGGCTCGGGTTCGTCGACTTCAGATCGGCGACGATCTCCTCGAGCAGCGCCTGCACGTTGACCGCGCCGATGTGCGCGTGCGGAAGCGCGGCGATGGCGCTCGCGTGGTGCGCGCCGGTGATGGCGCCGACGTGCGCGTTGAGCCAGCCGAGCAGCGACGAGAGCTGGCTGTCGACGGTGGCCGGCCCGAGCGCGTACGGCGTACCGGCGACCGCGTCGGCCCCGACGCGCTTGGAGCCCGGGTCGCCAGCGGTGGTCGCGAGCATCTTGTCGAGGAGCTCGACGAGCGCGGCCTGCAGCGTCACCGCGGCGAGGAACGCGTGAGGCACGAAGTCGATGGCGCTCGCAGGGTGTCGGCGGGCCGCCCCGGTGAAGTGTCCGTGAAGCTCGGAGTCGACCGCGTCGAACGTCGCCTGCGCGGTGCTGACCGCGGGTGCGAGGACGTTCCAAGTGGCGGCGTCGACCGCGACTGCATCGCCCTGCGCGAAGATGAATGCCTGCCGCCGCGACTGGTCGATGTGCGCGTTGAGGATCTGTGTCTGCCCGTGCGCGAGCCGAATGTCGCAGACGAGCAGCTCGTCGTCCTGAAGCGCCACACGGGAGGCTGCGCCCGCGGCCGCCTCCGGGGCTTGGCGGACGACGACCTCGTAGGACTCGTCGCGTCGGAAGTAGACCTGCTGGGCGTTGCCGTCGGTGCGCGGGTCCGAGAGCTGGCGGGTGAAGCGCAGGAACACGCCGAGCCAGCGCTCGTGGCCGACCGTGGTGACCGTCGTCGGGATGCCGACGAGGTCGACCGTGCAGTCCACGGTCTGGTCGGTGCCGATGAAGATCCGCTGCCCGAGGTGGTCGTAGGCGCGCGTCGGCGAGGTGAGATCGACGTTCAGCGCCGGGACTGGGCTGTGCTGGGTGGGGATCGCCCCCGTGACGATGCCGTAGATTCCAAGATCAGCGGCGAGGTCCCGATCGGCCTGCTCGAGCAGCTCGCACGCGAGGTCCAGTTCGGCCTCGGTGACTCGCTGTCTGAAGAAGAAATCGACCCGGTCGGACATGCGCGCTCGGCTCCTGTGGCTCCGAGCGGTGGGTCCGCACGGACGTCGTCACGGGGGCTTGCCCCATCGGAGTAGAGCCAGGGACCGAGCGGGCTGGGACACGCGCGCCGTCAATGCAGGTCGGTCGTCACACCAACCTCGCTCACCCCGAGCTCCCAGTGGTCGATGAAGGCCGGCGGTGACGGCTCGACGAGGGTCACGAAGTGGGTGTGCGCAGGCTTCAGGTACTCGACGATGGCGCGCAGCTGTGCGCGTTGCGCGGTGGTGAGCGGCACGTCGACGACGACGTCGAAGGCGTAGCGGGCGAACCGGCTCGAGGGGCCAAGGACCCAGTCGACGCCGAGCTCCGACTCGCCGAGCACGAGCGCCTCGCCGGCGTAGGCGGTGATGGCGCGGATCTCGACGCCCAGGAAGAACCGGACCGCGTTGATGATCCCGCGAGCGGTGCCCTTCTGTCGGTACATCTCGACGAGCACCGACGCGAGGCGCCGTTTCCCGAGCGCGTCGAGGTCGAAGGGGAACGGGTTGCCGAGGTCCTCGAGGATGAGGTCAACAAACGGCTCGGGCGCGCGCTCGAGGTCGAACACCTCAGGGAATCGGTCGACCTCGGCGAGCAGCAGGTCCGTCGTCTCCTGGAGACAGGCGACGAGGCGCGCGAGGTCGCCCGTCACGTCCTCGCGGCGGTTGTACTTCGGCAGCATCGACCACAGGTCGAAGCGACGCGCTTCGGGGCGCGGCGGGCGAAAGCCCGGGACCGTGGTCTGATGGAACGGCGGGAGCAGGAGGTTGCCCGCCAGGTCGGCCACGCCCGACACGGAGACGCGGTAGCGGGCGTCGGGCGTGAGCTCGGTGTCGAGCGTCAGGTGGACCGTCGAGCCTTCGGCCGTGGCGTCGACGACCACGACCGGCACCGCGGGGGCGTCGAGGGCGGTCAGCGCGAAGCCCTCTGGGTCGACGACGGCCACCGGCTCGTCGAAGCCAAGACGGAGGGAGCGGCTCCCTGTGGCCTGACCGGCGACGAGGCGCGGCGCCGTTCGGTCCTCGATGGTGAAGCGGTAGGTCTGGTCGAGGGCGTGTGCGCCGCCGACCGTCGTTGCGACGACGCGGACCTCGACGACGGCTTCGCTGGCGAAGAACGCGGTCGGCGCGAGCACCACGCGCAGCGTGTCGGCGGTGGCCGTGACCGCGGACCCCAGACCGTCGAAACCGGAGCGGAGCTCAGGTGTTCCGCCGCCTTCGAAGGCGAGCGCGCCGTCGACCCAGACGCGCACGGACGCGCGGTCGACCCCGTCCGTTCCGACATCGACGATCTCGAGCGCCAGCCACGCGTCGAGCGGCACGCAGCTCTCGTCGGGGCCCGGGTCGCGGTTGACGAGCAACGGCCGATCGATGGCCTGGACGGCAGCGACGGCGTCAACGAACAGCGCGGCAAGCTCGAAGGTCGCCATGGCTCAGGCCCCCTCGAGCGCGAGGCGCACTGCGACCGTATGGACGCCCGAGAGCTTCGAGACGTTCGCGGCGAGGTCCGTCAGCGCGCGTTCACGGCCTGCGGCGGACGTGGCCTGCGCGAAAGGCACACCATCCACGCGAATCGACGCGGCCCAGCGAAGGTCGGCGGGCGTCGACGGCGGAACCCGCAGCCGCAGCTGCGCCCGCACGAGATCGACCCCGGTGAGGTCGACGACCTGTTGCACCTCGGCGTGATCGCCTGGAGCCAGGTCGTGGAATCGCCCGCGCTCCGCGTCGCCGAGGACGAACAGGTAGTCCCCCGACGGCGCGACCGTACCGACGCTCGAGGCGAGCGCGCGGCCCTGCGTCGTCCCGAGCCGTGCGTCGAAGGCGGTGCGTGCCATGGTCAGACCTGCCGATAGAGCTCGAGGTGGTCGAAGAAGCCGCGCCGGGTCACGTCGCGGACCGCGAACCCAAAGCCCCCTCGCCCCGACGTCAGCGGCTGGCTGCCGCTGTTGATGCCGAGGTGATCGTCGATGAACTCGGTCATGCCGGCGACCGGCTGCCAGTCGGGCGCGCTGCCGAGCGGATGGGTGTCGAGGGCGTTGCGGTAGACCTTGAGCACCACGTCGCCGTTGGCGTTCACGATGACGTCGAGCCGAAGGTGCAGCCACGTGGCCTGCGTGAAGCTCTCGCCCGACTTGAGCAGCACGCCCGGGCCGTCCGAGCTCGCGAGGCCGCCGGTCACGGTGCCCTTGCGAAGCACGATCCGGTGCGGGTCATCGTCGGAGAGGCCGAGGAGGTACGCCTGATCGTTGACCGAGTTGCCCTGGCAGCAGAGGTACAGAAACGGCGCGAAGCCAGTGGAACCGCCGCCGGGGCCGCGCTGCACGGCACCCCGGATGGAGGCGCCCTTGGCCATCGGCGCGAAGCCCACCTGGTTGGCGAACAACGCCACCGAGCCCTGCACGGCAGCGAGGGAGTTGAAGGCGAACAGGAAGCTGCCGCCGCCCGGCGGGCGCGCGATGCCGGCCGTGACGCCGCGATCGACCGTCGCGATGTCGAGGCCGTCGTTGAGGTAGGTCCAATCGGTGCTGGCCATGCGTGTGCTCCTTCAGAGGGTGGTGGCGAGGGTCCAGTCGTTCTCGAAGTCCTCCCGGGCCTGCGCGCCGGCGTCGAACATCGCGGTCGCGCTCACGACCGCCGACCAGGTCCACGCGTAGAGGTGGTTGCTGCTCCACTGGTCCTCGAAGTCCTCGCGGTTTTCACCGTCGAACACCGCGGCGGCACCAACGACGGCGGACCAGTCGATCGCAAAGGGCGCGTTCGCCCAACCGACTTCGCAGGCCTCGACATCGCCGGGCGCGAAGTTCGCGGGGACCAGCTGCGCTGGCGGGAGCTCGAGCAGGTACAGGTCGGTCGCCCAGCCCTCAGCGAAGTCCTCGTAGCCCTCGGCCGCGACGTCGAAGAAGGCGCGAACGAGCGGGACGTCTGCCAGGGTTCCCCAGAACGCGAGCCACCCCTCGAAGTCCTCGCAGGCGCGCTCGGGGGCCGCACCGAAGCCAGCAATGGCCTCGAGGCTCGTCACCGACACGAGCACCCAGTGTTCCGCCTCGCCTGGGAGTGCGCCGGCGACTTCGAAGCTCGGATTCTGAAGGCCCATTAGAGCGCCCCTCCGGTGTCGCCGTTCACGAGCGTCACCGTGCCGAGCGTCGGGAACTCCTGGACGCGCAGGCGCACGTCGGCAGGGAGTCCGTTCAGCGTCAGATCTCCGGGCGCGTCGCCGATCTTCCGGACGCCCTCGGTGTCGCGGATGACGTTGAAGACGTCGGACCACGCGATCTCCCCGACGGGGAAGCCATCGGCATTCTTCAGGTTGAAGCCGAAGTCGACGCGGGTGTTGGGCGTGCCGTCGGGCTCGGAGACGCGGAAGTAGGTGGAGAGGTTCTGGAGGATGCGCGCGCGGACGGTGGTGCCCGAGACGCCTGGACGCAGGAACACACGCGCCTTGATGTCGAGCCGGCGGTAGACCGGGTCGAGCACGCTCACCTGGAACGTCAGGGTGCATGGGTAGACCTCGGTGACCTGCCGCAGCACGAGGTTCTTCAGCGCTGGCGTCGGTGCGCCACCGCCCTGCGGGATCACGTAGAGCACCCCCGCGTTCTCATCGATGCTCGGGTCCTCGTTCGCCGTCAGCATCAGCGCGCGTGCCACGGCGGGCAGCCGGCGCGCGTTGATCTCGAAGTCCTCGCGCGCGACGCTGCGGGTGAGCACGCGCAGGCTCTCAGGGGCGAGCAGCTTGGCCGAAGCCGCCGTCTGCCGGTCCGTGCCGCCCGTGGCGGGACCGGCGTTCGTCGCCGCGACCTGGACCGGGCGGCCGTGCGCGTCGCTGAACGCGCCCTCGACCACGACGAGGCGCCCGGCGTCCACGTTGCCCGAGGTGCCGCCGCCGGTTTTGTAGCGGACCGTGACCGTGCCCGACGGTGGCAGGCCGTTGCGCCCGTCGCCGAAGCGCAGCGTGGCCCGATCGTTCTGGTCCACTCGGACGAGGAAGTGCCGGTCGTTCGGCCCAGAGTCGAGGAAGCTCTCGACCTCGGTGTACGCCCCCGTCGCGGTGGTCACGAGCGCGGACCCATCGAGGTACGGCGTCCGGTCGAGCACCACCTCGAGGCCCTTCAGGCCACGCGCGTCGGTGAGCTGCTGGTGAGGCCGCGAGTGCTCCGCGAGGACCTTCACGCGGGGCGGGTTCTGCCCGGCGGCGACGACCGCGTCGGCCATCAGCTGGAAGCGGACCGGCTCGGTCACCTCCTGCGTGCGAACGACCGTACCCGCGGGGAACACGACGTCGGCCGTCGGGCTGCGCGTGAGCGTGAGTTCGACCTCGGCCGTTGCCGCGCGGGCGCCTTGCAGGCGGTACCCAAGCATCTGGGCGAGCGCCATGACGTTCTTGCGCTGCGTCGCGGTGACGAGCCGCGACTCGCGGGCGAGGTTGTCCTGGTAGAACGTCAGGACGTCGCCGACGAAGGCGTAGAGCTCGATGAGCACGTTGCCGAAGCCCGCGACCTCGAAGTCGGTCCAGTCCGGGAACACGCTGCGAACCAGTGCGATGAGGCGCGCACGCAGCGCGTCGAAGTCCTTGTCGGTGTAGTCGACCGTCGTCGGGAGCAGGCTCATCGCTGTGCCTCCCGCGTCGTCTCGACGCTCACCTCGACGCCCGTCTGCCGCTCACGAACGCGCAGCCGCAGGACGAGCGAAGCGTCATCGCGGCTCACATGGAGCGCGACGAGCTGCGCGCTCGGCACCCACCGGGCGAGCGCGTCGCGGACATAGACCCGTGCGAGCGCCGCGAGGACCTCGTCGTTGCGCTGGTGGCGCAGGAGGTGGAGGCCGGCCCCAAAGCTCGTCCGCCAGGGAAGCTCCCCCGACGCGCGGGGGCCAGCGCCCTCGGTCATGAGCGCCTGCAGCACCTTGGCGCGCAGGAGCTCGGGACCCGAGCCCGAGGCGAAGTCCCGCTTCTTGTCGCGTCGAAACGGGGTGAGCAGCCCGTGCAGTTCGAACATCGCCCCCTCCATCACGGCACCGGGATGGCGGAGCGCACCGCCTGCAGCGACGCGATCACGGCGTCGATCGGCGCGATGGCCTCGTCGAGCGGACGCCCCGCGAGGTTCGACAGGTCCGGGACCTCGGGGCCGCCGACCATGCCGAGGAACAGGTTGAGCAGCCCGATGAGCTTGCCGAGGCTCGCGAGCGACTTGCCGACGTTGGCAGCCTCCTGCGCCACGTTCGCCTGCGCGCAGCTCGTGATCGCCATGAGGCCGGCGTCCTCGAGCTCGGTCGCGCGGTCGATGGCGCCGAGGATCTGCACCGTCTGCTGCTGAAGGTGGAGCAGCTGACTCCGCGCCTGCCGGAGCGTGTCGATGACGAGGTCGATGAGCCCGATGATCGTGTAGGGCAGCGAGAGCTGCGGGATGAGCCGCAGCAGCGCGTTCACCTTCTCGGCGAGCTCGGGGATGCAGGCCGCGATCGCCGTCGGGTCGGGCGGCGGACCGAGCGTGTCGGGGATCGCCTTGATGCAGTTGAAGACGGCGACGACGGTGTCGATGATGTTGAACAGCGGCACGAGGGGCGTCAGCGCCGGCTGAATCACCTCCATCAGGTTGACGTGCTCCATCGTCACGCCGCCGGGCAGCGTGATCTTCAGCGCGTCCGGCAGCTCCGGAATCTCGATGCAAATGGGCAGCGGCACGTCGTCCTCCTAGATCGGGTCGGCGATGGGCCGGACGACGCGGCCGGCGATGGTGACCTGGAGCGCCTCGATGCTGATCGCCCCGACGGCGCGCAACGTGAGGGCGCTCGTCGCCTCGAGCGTCACGCTGTTCTCCTCGGCGTCGAACACGAGGTGGTCGCCGGTCTTCTTGTTGGTGAGCTTCATGCGGCGGCCGCCCGCCGACTCGTCGAGCTCGACGCGAAAGGTGGGCGTCGCGAGCACCCGGTTGTCGGGCGGGTCTTTCTGCGCCTCCTCGGGGACCTCGCTCTGGCCCTCGGGCTTTCCCCACTGCGCGCTGAGGTAGTACGGCGCGTCGACGTCGCCCTGGTTGAAGAAAACCGCCACCTCGGCGCCCTCCTCGGGCACCGCGAACAGGCCGCGGTCTTTGAAGCCGCCGCCAGCGGTGCCGAGCGGCCACGCCCACGCGCTGTGCGGCTCGAGCACGCCGGGGATGCAGACGCGAACGCGCCCGAGGCGCTCGGGGTCGCGCCGGTGCGTGACGTAGCCGACGTAGAGGCCGAGCAGCCGCGTGTCGTGCGCGCGCACGTCGTCGTCGAAGGTCGTGAACATGCTCAGTCGCCTCCTG
>SYAK01000161.1 GCA_005788935.1 Pseudomonadota bacterium | reverse complement strand
GGCGCAGCGCGGCCTCGGTCACGCCGTCCGACCCGGCGAGCTGGGCGAGCGCCATGATGGCTGCCGCTCCGTCGGCCCGCGTCATGGCCGCGAGCAGACCTGTGACGACAGGGCGGTGCGGCGCTGGCGTCGGGCGGTCGAGGCCGCGCAGCACCTGTCCTCCCGCGAGGGTCAGGCCAGCCCCGGGCAGGCGCTCGAAGCCGCGCAAGATGACCGGAACACCCGGAAACCAAGGGGTTGGCGCCTCGAAGCGCAGGTTGACGAAGCCAGCCTCCCCCGGGGTGAGCGCGCGGCCCGACAGCGGTGTGAGGCGGGCGAGCGCTGTCGCGAAGCCGACCTGGGCGAGAACCTCATCACCCGCCTTCAGCTCGCGGCGCGCGGCCGCGTCGAGCGTCAGGCCAGCCTCGAGGTGGCGCGCGAGGCGCACATGGTCCGCGTCGAAGGCGATGGCGCCTGGCGAGGTGTCGAGGCGGCCAAGCTCCGGCAGATTCAGCGCGAGGCGCTCGCCAGCTCCGCCGCGGTCGACGCGTGCGCCGTGCCGCTCGAGCCCGCGGACGCGGCTCCGGCCAACCGCGCCGCCTGGCCGCGCGAGCGCGACAGCCGCCCCGACCGCGAGGGTGCCCGCGAGACAGGTCCCGGTGACGACGGTCCCGAAGCCCTGGACGGTGAAGACGCGGTCGACTGGCAGCGCGAACGGCGCCTCGGAGGCGGACCGCGGGCGCGGCATCGCGTGGCCGAGCGCGGTCGCGAGGGCCACCCGGAGTGACGGCAGCCCCTCGCCCGTCAGGGCCGAACACGGCACGATCGGGGCTTGAGCCCACGGCGTGTCCGCGAGGGTGTCGGTGACGTCGGCCGCCGCGAGCGCGCGCCAGTCGGCGTCGACGAGGTCACAGCGCGTCAACGCCACGACGAGGCGCGGGATCTGCAGGAAGCGGCAGACCGCGAGGTGTTCGCGGGTCTGCGGCATGACGCCCTCGTCCGCCGCCACGACGAGCAGCACGGCGTCGACCCCGCCGACCCCGCCGACCATCTGGCGGATGAAGCGCTCGTGACCCGGGACGTCGATGACCGCGACGGTGGCGGCCCCGAGCGTCAACGGCGCGAATCCGCAGGTGATCGAGATGCCGCGCTGCTGTTCCTCGGGGAGGCGATCGGTGTCGACACCGGTCAGCGCCCGCACGAGCGCCGTCTTGCCGTGGTCGACATGCCCCGCGGTGGCGAGCGTGGCGCCCGTCGTCATGGCGTCGCCATAGCCTCGACCCAGCGGTCGATGGCAGCCACCACCGGGGCTGTCCGATCCTTGAGCGCCCCCTCGACGAGGGCCGTGAAGGCGAGGCGACAGGCGCCCTCGCGCTCGACGTAACCCGAGAGGCTCAGCGCCTCGCCAAGCGTCCCGGTCTTGGCGCGGACGCGCCCCTTCAGGCCCTTCAGGCGTCGCTCTAGGGTCCCTGTCTCGCCAGCCCGGGCGAGGCTGTCGCGGAAGGCCTGTGCATTGGCGCCATCCCCGCCATGGGCGACGAGGAGGCGCAGCATCCCGCGCGCCGAGATGCGCGTCGCGTCATAGAGGCCCGAACCGTTGACGACTCGGACCTCGGCGGGCCCGAGCCCGAAGAGGCTCGCGAGGAGCCCGGTGACTGCGGTCGCGCCAGCCTCGAACGAGCGCGGCGGCTCGGCGAGTAGGCGCATCAGGCCCTCGGCCCAGTAGTTGTTGCTCTTGATGTTGATGACCGCAATCATCTGCCCGATCGGCATGCTCTCGTGGGTCACGAGCGTCGTCGGGGCGGCCACCGGCCCCGTCACGAGACGGACCTTGCCCGAGACCCGGACGCCGGCCTCGCGGAGCTTCAGCGCGAGGGTCGCACGGGCGGCCTCGGCCGGATCGGGGAGGCGCAGACGGACGACCTGCGGCGGGGCCTTCAGACCGAGCTGCCCCGTGACATCGACGCGCGCATCCCCGCTGCGGATGGCGAGGGCGCGAGCGTCCTTGCCCGCGACGGTCTCGGCCGAGCTCCCGAGCGGGACCACGGCCCGATCGAGATCGGTCGTGACACGCACGGGGTCGCGCGCACGGCGACCGGGCTTGACGGTCACGGTCACCGCGCCGTCGCCGACGCCGAGGACCGGGACCCTGGGGCGGTAGGCGGCGTCGGTCTGCTTCTGGGAGAAGGCGGGAGGCAGATCGGGCCCCGCGAAGCCCGCGAGCTCGACCAGAACGTCGCCCTCGACGCGGCGAACACCGAGGCCCTTCAGCGCGGCCGCGATTTCGCCGAGCGCCTCGGTCTGAAGGTCAGGTGCCCCCGACGGCCGCAAGACCAGCGGACCGGTGATGACCCCGTCGGCGCGCACGGGGCCCGCCGCAGCCACTTCCGAGGTGAAGGCGTGCGACGCCCCGAATCGGGCGAGCGCCGCCGCAGACGTGAGGAGCTTGGTCCCGCTCGCCGGGTTCATCAGCCGGTCGGCCTGCCAGAACACCGGCGTCCCCGAGCCGTCGGCGCAGCCCGCGGCGAAGGCCGCTGTGAGCCCGTCGAACGCCGGATCCGCCGACGCCGCCCGAACGCCGGCCGCGAGCCCCGGGTGCGACGCGGGGGATGGCGGCGCAGGCTCCGCGCCGGTGGCGAGCGCGACGCGGAGGACGGCGGCGAGCACGATGAGCGGTGACATGAGCCCCCCGATCGCGTCTCTGGCTTACTGGACGCTCAGCAGCTCGACGTCGAAGACCAGCATGCCAGCGGGACGCCCGGGCTGCCCGCCGTAGGCGAGGTTCTCGGGGATCCAGAGGCGGGCCTTCGTGCCAGGCGTCAGCAGCTGGAGCCCCTCGGTCCAGCCAGCGATGACCTGATCGAGCGGGAAGGAGGACGGCTGCCCGCGCTCGACCGAGCTGTCGAACATCTTCCCGTCCGTCGTCCAGCCCGTGTAGTGCACCGTGACCTTGCTCGTGGCGGTCGGGTTGCCCTTCGGTGCGCCAGGCGTCAGGACCTTCCACGCGAGGCCGCTCGGCGTCTTCTTCGCGTCGGCGGGCGGGGCCGCGACGTCGGCGGGGACGGCTGGCGGAGGCGGTGGCGTCGTGAAGCTCAGCAGCTCGACGTCGAACACGAGCATGCCAGCTGGCGCACCCGGGCGGCCCTTGTAGGCGAGCTCGACCGGAATCCAGAGGCGGGCCTTCGTGCCCTGGGTCAGCAGCTGCAGACCCTCGGTCCAGCCCGGGATGACGCGGCCGAGCGGGAACTCGGCGGGCTCGCCGCGCTGGACAGAGCTGTCGAACATCTTCCCGTCGGTCGTCCACCCGGTGTAGTGCACCTTGACGGTGCTGGACACCGTCGGCTTCTCGGTGCCAGCGCCCGGGGTGAGGACCTTCCAGGCGAGCCCGCTCGGGGTCTTCTGCGCGTCGGCGGGCGGGGCCGCCACGTCGGCAGGAGCGGGGATGGGCGGGTTGCCGGGCTTGATCTCGAGCAGCTCGACGTCGAAGACGAGCATGCCGGCCGGCGCCCCGGGCTGGCCCTTGTAGGCGAGCTCCTGCGGGATCCAGAGGCGCGCCCGCTCGCCGAGACCCACGAGCTGCAGGCCCTCGGTCCAACCGGCGATGACCTGGTCGAGCGGGAAGGAGGTCGGCTGGTTGCGGTCGAGCGAGCTGTCGAACTTCTTCCCGTCGGTCGTCCAGCCGACGTAGTGCACCGTCACGGTGTCCCATGCGTTCGGCTTCTTGCTGCCCTCGACCTTCTTCAGGAGCTTCCACGCGAGCCCGCTCGGGGTCTTCTGCACGTCGGCGGGCGGAGCCGCCACATCGGAGGGAGCGGTCGTCGTCATGGGGCCTTCCGTCGGTGCTGGGGCGGGCGTGGTGGGGGCGGGTGGTGTGGCAGGCGCAGCGGGCGCAGGCGCGGGCACGGGTGCGTCCTTCTGGCAAGCCGGGAGAGCGATGAGCGCGCTCGCGGCGAACGTCGCGGCGACGATGCGGTGGGCAGGGCGTGGGCGGCGGGTGGACATCGGCAGGCCTCGGGTCAGGAGATAGGGGGGCGCGCGGCGCGGAGGCGGAATGAAGCACGGGCGGCGGCGCGAGAAAAGGGGCAAAGGGGTGGCCTCGCGCAGTCTGACGATCCGTCAGACTCACGATGGCGTCGTCGGCTGACGGGACGTCAGGGTATGCCACGCGCCGAGTTGCTGACGGAACGTCAGGTGACTCCGCGCGGCGGGGTCACTCGGGGATGACGAGGTCGACGCCGTGGCCGATGGCCGTACTCTCCTGGGCCGACACCACCGCCCAGGCCCCGAGGTTCACGATGTCGTTGGCGTCGACGTTCAGCGCGAGCACATGCACGGGGCGGCGCGGACCGAGCAGGATCGGGCCGAAGATGCTGGCGCCTCCGAGCTGATGCATCATCTTGTAGGCAATATTGGCCGCAGTCAGATTCGGGAAGATGAAGACGTTGGCGGCCTCGGTCAGGCGGCTCCACGGGAACATGCGCTCGCGGAGCTCCATGTCGACCGCGAGGTCCACCTGGATCTCGCCCTCGATCATCAGCTCGGGGTCGCGGGCGCGGACGAGCTCGGTGGCGCGCGCCATCTTGACCGCGTCCTTGTGAGCGACAGCCCCGAAGTTCGCGAAGCTCAGCATCGCGACGCGCGGGACCATGTCGAAGCCGCGGACACGTTCGACGACCTTGAGCGTAATCTCGGCGAGGGTCTCGGCATCGGGATCGATGTTGGCGGTCGTATCAGCAAAGAAGAGCGTGCGCTCGCGGGTCATGATGATGTAGACGCCCGCGGCGCGGCCTTCCGTGCCGATAATCTGCAAGACCGGGCGCATCGCGTCGGCGTAGGACCGCGTGGCGCCCGTGATGCAGCAGTCGACGTGGCCGAGGCGAAGCAGCATGAGGGCGAGGCGCGTCTGGGAGTGGAGGCGGCTGCGGGCCTGCGGGCGGGTGATACCGCGGCGGGCGAGGAGGCGCTCGAGCTCGGTCACGCAGTCGTCGAAGTGCGGGTGACTCGCGCCGTCGACGACCTCGATGCCGTCAAGCGACAGGCCGAGCCGCCCCGCGGTGCGCTCGAGCGACTCGCGGTGGCCGATGAGGACGGGGTGGGCGATGCCTTCGCGGGCAAGCACGGTCGCGGCCTTCAGCACGCGATCGTCGTGGCAGTCGGTCAGCACGAGCCGCTTCGGGTTGCTGCGCGCCTTGTCGATGATCTGGCGCATGAGGCCACGGCCGGGGTCCATCATGCGCTCGAGCTTCAGGCGGTAGGCGTCGACGGCCTCGATCGGCTTGCGCGCAACGCCGCTGTCCATCGCGGCGCGCGCCACCGCGGGCG
>SYAK01000160.1 GCA_005788935.1 Pseudomonadota bacterium | reverse complement strand
GACGCGATCGCCGCGCTCTACCCGGACGGCTGACGCCGCAGGGTGCGTCGCGGACCGGACTGGCCGAGGCCAAGCGTCCCACCGCGGCGCGCGCTGGCGCAGTGATCAAGTTCATACGTTCGGACACGACCCTCAAGGAGAGCGGGGAGCCGTCCGGCGCTTTGTCCTTGCCCGCCGGGGGAACGGGCGGCAGTGTACGGGTCATGTCCGTCACCGACGCCGCCGTCCGTTCGATGACCCTCGACGGGTCCTTCCGCCTCATCACGGTCCGCACGACAGACCTCGTGCGCGAGGTCATCCGTCTCCAGGGCCTGTCCGGGGCAGGCGCCAGGATGCTCGGCGACCTCGTCACGGCGAGCGTCCTCATCCGCGAGACGATGGCGCCCGATTTCCGCGTGCAGGCTGTCCTGTCGCGCCCGGGCTTCGCGAGCCTTGTCGCCGACAGCCACCCGGGCCCGCGAGGGACTGGCAGCCCCGTCGGAGCGCTGACGCGCGGTCTGTCGACGCACGGCGAGGAGACGCCGTGGCCGACGTCGCTCGGACCAGACTCGGTGCTGAAAGTCGTCCGCAGCCTGCCGCGCAACGAGCTGCACCAGAGCATTGTGGCGGCCGAAGGACAGAACCTCTGCGAGGCCGTCATGAGCTACCTGCAGGGCTCCGAGCAGATCCTTGCGATGGCTGGGCTCACGACGCTCGTCGACGGCGAGCGGGTCATTGCCTCGGGCGGCTATCTGCTGCAGCTGCTGCCAGACTGCCACCACCAGCTGCTGGCCGTCATGACCGAGCGGCTCGCCCATGACTTCCGGGACCTCGAGCCCATCCTCGCGGCCCACGACGACCTCACCGCGCACCTCACCGCCGAGATCTTTCACGGCATGCCCGCGACCGAGCTCGCCCGCAGCGCGCTCCGGCATGGCTGCGACTGCGACGAGGCCCGCATGCTGTCGGCGGTCGCGACGCTCGGGAGGGCCGAGGTCTCGCAGATCGTGGCGACGCACGAGGTCCTCGATCTCGACTGCGAGTATTGCCATACGCATTACCGCATCGGGCCCGAGCAGCTCCGGCCTCTGCTGATGGCGAACTGAGCCCTCAGGTCATCCCGCACCCTCGCGCGTCGCGGGCCCGGGGGCTCCTGCCGGCGCTGGCGCGGTGACGCCCTCATCAGTGGCTAGCGGCGCGGTCATGAGCTTGCCGACGTCCACGGACACGTCCGAGCTTGGTCGAACCGAGCTGGACTGAGCCGGACTCGGCCGGACTCGGCCGGACTCGGCCGGATTCGCCAGCGCTTGACACCTCGGCCAGCTGTCGGCTTCATTGAGAAGTATTGCGCGCGGGGGTTCCGACTCGGTCTCGTCTCTCTTGAAGAAAGACGATTGTGCGTCACGGCTTCTGAATCACTGGTGTCACGGGACGAGAAGGCTGACACGTCGACCTCTGCGAGCCGCGCTCCGGTCGGCGATGCGGGCGCGCGGAGCGGCCTGGAGTTGCAGCTGAAGGGCCTCGACTACGCGTCGGGCGCGAGCGCGCTCGCCCCAGTCCAGCGCAAGGAGGCCCCGACGGGGAAGCCGCCCTCCGTGGGCGGTCCCGAGACCATCGCGCCAGCTGGCGGCGAGAAGAAGGGCGGCCGTCAACCTCCCGCTGGCGGCGAGAAGGATGCGAGCCAGAACGCAGCGACCGAGGGCGGTGGCGAGAAGGCCAGCGGCGACGGTCAGGCGGGCGGCGAGAAGAAGGCCGGCGGCCAGCTCGTGTACGCCGCGCCAGAGGCGAAGGACGCAGGCACCGTGTTTCAGCGGGTGGCCGCCTTCGTCGGCGCCCAGCTCGTCCCCGAGGGCACCAAGCTCTCGCTGAAGGCCACCGGACAGGTGAACCCCTGGTGTGTCTACGCGGGCCTCGACTTCGGGCTCGACATCGAGCGGCACAGCCACGGCTGGAAGATCGGCGGCAGCGTCGGCTTCCACGGCGGCCTGCGGGTCGCGGCGGATGATCTGCTCGAGATCAAGGCCGGGGTCTTCGGCAATTTCGGGATCACCGCCTCGGCCGACTCGATCGGGGAGGCCTTCAGCCTCGCCGCCCTGGGCGTGGAGCACTCGATGCGCGAGCGCGCGAAGACCCGCAAGAAGGCGGGCAAGAAGGTGCTCAACGGCATCTGGACCGGGGGCGAGGAGGACTATCTGGCTCGCATCGAGAAGGCCAAGGCGAAGATGGACGCCCTGCCCGAGATCGACGAGGCGCGGATGCACAGCGATCCCGAGTACGCCGCGAAGATGGAAGAGCTCCTGAAGGACGCGGACATCGTCGAGATCGTCTCCGAATTCGGCCTCGAGACCAGCTTCAAGCTCGGGCTGCCCTTCAAGCTCTTCGGAAATGAGCTCAAGGTCGGCTTCGGTGGCCAGCGGCTCCTCGCGGGCTCCAAGACGACGATCTCGAGCACCGAAGGTGAAGAGGGCCTCACCTCGGAGACGAAGAAGATCGACGAGGCCTTCAGCTTCGAGGTGACGGTGGGACCGGTGACCCTCGCCTTCAGCGAGACCATCATCGCCGGCGAGAGCGAGCTCGAGGCGGTGCTCGAGGTGCCGATGCCACTCGGGGTGTGGCCGACGGCTGGCCTCGCGACCGTCATCACCGCGCTCGACAAGCTCGTCGAGGTGCGGAAGGGGAAGACGAAGACCGGGCGGGCCATCGCCGACATCGCCCTCGCCTTCCCGCGCGCCGCCCTGCAGGCCAAGCTTGGCGGAGTGCTCGGCGCGGTGGACGCGCTGGCTGGCGGGGAGAAGAAGCCGTCTGGAGAGAGGAAGCCCGCCGGAGAGAAGAAGCCCGGAGATGATCACGCCCACCGCCACCACGAGGTGCTGCTCGAGTTCGTGATCGGTGGCTCGCCCGGGCACTATCACCTGCACGTCGAGCTGGTGAACCATGAAGCGGGTGAGGCGTCGGCCGGGGTCGTGAAGGGCGGCTACGAGGCGATCCTGAAGACGCTGCTGTTCGACACCACCTTCGGGAGCGGGGCTGGGGGCGACAAGAAGGGCGGCGAGACGAAGGCCGAGACGAAGGGCGCCAAGGCGGCGCACTGAGCGGTGGCGGGAGGAAGGTGAGCCATGGAAGAGGCCTGTCCGGTATGCGGGGGAGCCCTCAAGGGCAAGGCGGCGGTCACCGACGAGGAGGGACGCCTCACGACCGTCTTCGCGTGCGCCACGGCCTGCGGGCGCTTCATCGTGGACGCCGAGGGGCTGCCGCTGCTCGCGTCGCTGAGCCGCCTTTCGCGGCGACGTGTCGCGGGCCTGCTGAGGATGGCGGCCGCCGCGGGCGAGCCCTTCGTCCTGACAGCGGCGCTCATCCGGGGAGACGCCTGAGGGTGCCGCGCGGTCGTGACGCGACGCATCGGAGGGCGCTGAACAACGAGCGCCTCCGGTGCTGAGCTGGGGTGACAGGCGCGCGCCCTTCATGCAGAGCCTCGGCTGGGCGGCGACCCTCGAAGCCGTCGGCTGGTCCGTGGTGGTCTGCGGGCGAGCCTTCGCGGCCGTGAACGCGACGCCGCGCGGCGTCTACATTCGCTTCCAGCGGCCGGCCCAGCTCGACCTCGCGGCCATCGCCGAGCTGCGTGCGCGCTCTGGCGCCTACCGGATCTTCGTGGAGCCGAGCCACGACCTCGAGGTCTGCCACCTCGAGGGGCAGCGCACGCGGGGCCGCTTCGACAGACAGGCCCCCGGCACGTTCCTCG
>SYAK01000159.1 GCA_005788935.1 Pseudomonadota bacterium | reverse complement strand
GCCCATCTCGTCGGGGTTGCAGCCCGCGACGGCGTAGCCCCGGAAGATGCCGAGGATCGGCGCGCCGAGCGCCTCGGCCTTCTCGCGGCTCATGACGACCACCGCGGCCGCCCCGTCCGACATCTGCGAGGCGTTGCCCGCCGTGACCGAGCCCTTCGGCGAGAAGGCCGGCTTCAGCTTGCCAAGCACCTCCATCGTGGTCCCGGCCCGCGGCCCCTCATCGTCCGAAATCCCGCCGTACGGCACGATCTCGTCCTTGAAGTGGCCCGCCGCGATGGCCGCCGCGGCGCGCGCGTGGCTCTCGACCGCGAAGGCGTCCTGCGCCTCGCGCGAGACCCCGTAGCGCGTCGCGACGTTCTCGGCCGTGTTGCCCATGCCGATGTAGATGGCGGGGTTCTCGCGCACGATGCCCGGGTGCGGGCTCGGGCGGTGACCCGACATCGGCACGGCCGACATCGACTCGACGCCGCCCGCGATGATGACGTCGGCGCCGCCCGCGATGATCCGCTCGGCCGCGTGCGCGACCGTCTGCAGCCCGGAGCTGCAGAAGCGGTTGACCGTCTCCGCGGGCACCGACACGGGCAGCCCGGCGTGCAGCGCGATGACGCGCGCCACGTTGAGCCCCTGCTGCCCCTCGGGCATGGCGCACCCGAAGATGACGTCCTCGACGTCGCCGCCCGAGACCATCGGCACCTTCGACAGCGCGCCCTTGATGGCGGCCGCGCCCAGATCCTCGGGCCGCACGTCGCGGTAGGCGCCACGGTGGGCCTTGCCGACTGGCGTGCGGACCGCGCTTACGATGACTGCTTCACGCATGATGTTGCTCCTCGTCGTATGTGTACGCAGGTCTGTACGCAATCAGTTGCGCAGCGGCTTGTTGTTGGTGAGCATGAACTGGATGCGCTCGAGGCTCTTCGGCTCGGCGACGAGGGCCATGAAGGCCTCGCGCTCGAGCTCGAGGACGCGCTCCTCGCTGACTGGCGAACGCCCATCCGTGTCGCCGCCGCAGAGCACCCACGCGAGCTTCTCCGCGATGACGCGGTCATGCTCGGAGGCGGCGCCCGACTGCACGAGGCCGTAGACGAAGAGCGACACCGCCGCCCACGCGTTGGGGCCTGGCAGGTGCAGGTTCGTCGCGGGCTTCGGCGGGGTGTAGCCGCGGTCGGCGAGGTAGCGCGCGAGGCGCTTGGCCTCGGCGATGCGCGTGTCCGGGTTGATGGCGATCTCGTCCTGCGGCCGGCCGAAGCCGATGCTGAAGACCTCGCCAGCCCCTGTCGCGACCTTCGCCATGCCGATGGCCTCGAAGGCCTTCTGGATGCGCGGCAGCGCGTCGAAGCTGTTGCGGTCGACCCTGGCAGGGGCGTCGGCGAAAGCGCGCTTGAGCATGTTGAGCGTCCCGCAGCCGCCCGGGATCAGGCCCACGCCGACCTCGACGAGGCCCATGTAGGTCTCCTTCGCGACCATCATGCGGCTGCCAGCCATCGCGATCTCACAGCCGCCGCCGAGCGTCAGCCCGTGAGGGGCTGTCACGACGGGCTTGCCGCAGTAGGTGATGCGCTGGATGGCCTTCTGGAAGGAGGACACCGCGAACTCGATGTCGCTCAGCTTCTTCTGCGCCGCCTGCATCGCGATCATCAGCAGGTTGGCGCCCGCCGAGAAGTTCTCGCCCTCGTTCGCGATGACGAGCCCGTCGAAGTCGCGCTCGACGATGTCGCACGCGGTCAGGATCATCTGCGTCACGTCGGCGTCGACGGTGTTCATCTTCGTGTGGAATTCCAGGCACGCGATGCCGTCGCCGAGGTCGATGAGCGTCGCGCCCCGGTTCTTCTCGATGACCTTGCCCTGCGCTTTCAGGCGCGCGAGCGAGATGGCGCCCGGAATGTCCTGCTGAGCCTCGAAGGCGCCCGACTTCGCGAGGAAGCGCGGGGTCACGGGGTCCTGCTGGTAGAAGGCGTCGGCCGCGATGGCTGCGTCGACCCAGGCCGGCAGCGCGATGCCGTCGGCCTTCATCCGCTCGGCCACCGCGCGCACTCCGCAGGCCTGCCACGCCTCGAACGGGCCGAGGTCCCAGTTGAAGCCCCAGCGCATCGCGCGGTCGATGCCGACGATGTCGTCCGCGATGTCCCAGGCGATGTGGGCGGCGTAGGCGAGGGAGCGCGACAGCACGTGCCAGGCGAAGCGGCCCGCGCGCGTGTCATCGGCGATGGTCGCCTTGAGACGCTCGCCAGCGTCCTCGATCTTGCTGATCTTCTTCAGGTTCGGGAAGTCGACTGGCGCGGGGTCGCGGTAGGCCATCGCGTCGAGGTCGATGGTCTTGATGACCTTTCCGTCCTTCTTGTAGAAGCCCGCCTTCGACTTCTCGCCGAGCATGCCCGCCTTCACCATGTTGGCGAGGAAGTCGGGGATGCGGAAGACCTCGCGCTCGGGGTCGTTCGGCAGGCTGTCGAAGCAGTTCTGCGAGACGTGGATGAAGGTGTCGAGCCCCACAACGTCCGCGGTGCGGAAGGCAGCGGACTTCGGGCGGCCCATCGGGCGGCCGACGATCGCGTCGACCTCTTCAATGGTGTAGCCGAGCTCGCGCATGCTGCCGATGGTCGCCATCATCGCGTAGACGCCGATGCGGTTGGCGATGAAGTTCGGGGTGTCCTTCGCGAAGACGAGGCCCTTGCCGAGCACGCGGCGGCCGAAGTCGACGAAGGCGTCGATGAGCGCGGGGTCCGTCTGCGTCCCCGGGATGACCTCGAGGAGGTGCATGTAGCGGACGGGGTTGAAGAAGTGGGTGCCGAAGAAGTGGCGCTTGAAGGCGTCGGAGCGCCCCTCGAGCATGCCGTCGATGCTGAGGCCCGACGTGTTCGACGTCACGAGCGCGGCGCCGTTCCAGTTGGCCTCGATCTTGCCGAGGAGATCGCGCTTGACGGCCATGTCCTCCTTGACGACCTCGACGACCCAGTCGACCTCGCGGAGGCGTCCGAGGTCATCGGAGAGGTTGCCGACCTCGATGAGGGATGCGGCGGTGTTATCGAGGAAGAGGGCCGGGCGTGCGGTCAGCGCCTTGTCGAGACCACCCTGGGCCCAGCGGTTGCGCGCGGCGCGGTCGCCCTTCTCGGCGTCGGTCAGGTTCGGGGGGACGATGTCGAACAGGATGACACGGATGCCGCACGAGGCGAGGTGGGCGGCGATGCCGCTGCCCATGACGCCCGCGCCGAGCACCGCGACTTTTCGGATCTGTCGGGCCATCTGGCTGCTCCTTCGAGTCGTTCGAGTCGATCTTCGGTCGGTTGCGGTCGATTGCGGCCGCTTGCGGTCGATCGCGGTCGATTGCGGTCGATCGCGGCCCGGAGCCATAGTCCGGGCGGGGCTTCCGGGTCAAGCGGAGAATGAATGGCGATTCATTCAGCGGCGCGCCGTGACCTCGCGTTCGCGAGCGGCCAGCCCCCCGCGGCTCGTGGCCGCGCCAGCGCGGTGGTACAGCCCGAGCGCCGCCCGGATTTCTCGAGGCGCCCCGGATTCCCCATCAGAAAAACAGGAGAACCCCGTCGCCCCTGAACCTACAGGGGAAGTAAGATTCTGTTTTCACACAGAATTTTCACCAACGGGGTGCTCAGAGGGTTGCACAGTTCGCGCTTCCCTTCCAGTACGTTGAAGACGAGAAGAGCCTTGGGGCGACTGCGCTGGCGGGCCTCCCAGTCTATGTCGAGCTGATGAGGGCTGCGCGACTGCGCGAGTCGATTGAGCGGCACGTGGTTGCCCGCGGTCCGGAGAGTCAGGGGTGGGCCGACGCCGAGATGGTGCAGGCGGCGATTCTGCTGAACCTGGCGGGCGGCGAGGCCGTGGACGACTTCGACTCCCTCGAGGCGGATGGCGGGTTTTCGATGCTGATGGGTCGCATGGCGACGCACGGGCTGACCCCGGCGGAGCGCAGCGCTCAGGAACTCCGCTGGCGCAAGTCGCGTGAGCGCGCCGTCCCGTCTCCGAGCGCGGTCTTTCGCTACCTCGAGCTGTTCCATGACGGGGAACAAGAGGTCGCGCGCAGGGCCGACACGGCGCTCAAGGCGTTCATTCCGAAACCCAGGGCGGCGCTCTCCGGGCTCTCGCGGGTCAACGCGGAACTCGTCGCGTTCGTTCAGCGCGTGGCGCCGCAGGCGGTCGCGACGCTCGACATGGACGCGACGCTCGTCCCGACGACGAAGCGGAGCGCTCTGTGTTGTTACAAGCAGTTCCGCGCCTATCAGCCGCTCAACACCTGGTGGGCGGAGCAGGGCCCGATGCTGCACTCGGAGTTTCGCGATGGCAACGTCCCCGCGGGCCACGAGCAGCTGAGGGTGCTGAAGGACGCCCTCGCCTGCCTCCCCGAAGGCGTCAGGAAGGTCCGCCTGAGAAGCGACACGGCGGACTACCAGGTCGAGCTGCTGAGGTATCTCGCGGAGGGTCGAGACGAGCGCTTCGGTACCATCGACTTCTCGATAAGCTCGGACGTGACCCCCGAGTTCAAGAAGGCCGTCGGCGAACTCCCGGAGTCTGCGTGGAACAAGCTCGGCCCCGCCCGGAATGCGGCCGGAACTGACACCGCTGGCCAGGAGTGGGCCGAGGTCGTCTACGTCCCCAACTGGGCGGGTCACAGCAAGAAGGGCCCCAGCTACCGCTTCATCGCCATCCGCGAGCCGCTCCGCCAGCTCGCGCTCCCGGGCGTCGGAGGTCAGCAGGAACTGCCCTTTCCGCCGATGGATTTTGCCTCCAGAGGGCGCTACAAGCTCTTCGGCATCGTGACGAACCGGGACCTCGCGGGCGACGCGCTGATCCACTGGCGCCGCGAGCGCTGCGGCAAGAGCGAGGAGGCCCACGCGGTGATGAAGAACGACCTCGCTGGAGGCCAGCTCCCATCGGGCAAGTTCGGGGCCAACGCCGCCTGGTGGGCCATGATGGTCCTCGCCTTCAACCTCAACGTCATCCTGAAGCGCCACGCCCTCGGGGGCGCCTGGGCGGACCGCCGCATGAAGGCCCTCCGCTTCGGATTCCTCTGCATTCCAGGCTGGGTCGTCCGCCACGCACGTCAGCTGAGCGTCAGGAACAGCGCCAACCACCCAGCGCTGAAGTGGCTCGCGATCGCTCGAGAACGCATCGCCGCGTGGCTCCGAGGGACCGACCCCTGACACAGGCTTCACAAAACGCCACATAGACTGTTGCTGACTGTCTCTCACCGAGCCAGAACCCGGACCTGCATCAAAAAGCAGGCCTGAAGGGCCCTGATTGGCGCACGGGCGTCACTGCTGCCACCGCAGACCCCTGACTCGCCTGCCAGATGAGCCCCCGCTGCTCCTCGAGGGCTCTTCCACCGCCCTCCGGAGGCCTCCGGGCCTCGGCCACGCCCCCCTCGGACGGGTAGGCGGGGGATTCTGGACGGCACGGCTTCGTGCTTGTGGTCAGCCCTGACGCAGCTATGTTGTATGCTGGATCGCGAGGGCGGGCCTCCGCCCACTGTTGCAAAATGTTGTCAGCCGTCTCGAGGGGGACTCGATGGAACAGGAGTTGACGCGGCGGGCCGCAGGGCTCGCCCGCTGGTGGCGGGCCGCCGCGGTGGGTGTCACGCTGGCGGTCGTGGCGGCGGGCTGCCACGACGGTGTGTCGGACGCGGACTGCGCCGAGGGCTCCGAGGGCTGCGGCTGCGCCCCCGACGGCAGCTGTGGCGCTGGGCTCGCCTGCGAAGCGGGCGTGTGTGTCGCGAGCGGGCCAGGCCCCGACGTGTCGCAGCCGGACACGGTGGTCGTCGACGTCCTCGGCGAGGACGCCGGCGCCGACGCCACGACCGTCGCTGACAGCGCGAGCGACGCTGGCGCCGACACCTCCGTGGCACCCGACGTGGCACCCGAGGGCTGCGTTGGCGACGTGCGGGGCGACTTCTGCGCCTGCCGCGACAACGCCGACTGCGCGTCGGGCTTCTGCCTGCCGAGCAGCGAGGGGGGCAGCGTCTGCAGCCGCACCTGCTCCGGGTCATGCCCGGACGGCTTCGACTGCCTCTTTGTCACGCTGCCCGGCCTCGATCCGACCTACCTCTGCGTCGAGCGCGACCTCAACCTCTGCCGCCCCTGCACCGACGACGCGGCCTGCCAGCGCGACGCCTTCGGGGCGAGCGGGGCGCGCTGCGTCCGCCGCAGCGACGCCGAGGGCAGCTTCTGTGGCGTCGCTTGCGGCGAAGACGCGGACTGCCCCGACAGCTACGCCTGCCGCGAGGTCGAGGCCCTTGAGACCGGAGGGCGCGTGCGCCAGTGCGTGCCCGCCGACCCTGCGAGCTCGTGCGGGTGCTCCGGGCGCTCGATCGCCGACGCGGCCTTCACGCGCTGTGAGATCGAGGACTGCGCGGGGACCCGCCGCTGCGAGGAGGGCGGTCTGACCGCCTGCACGAGCCCCGAGGGCTTCATCTGCGAGCCGTCCGTGCCCGTGGAGGTCACGTTCGACCCTCAGGGCGGCGCGCTGACGGGCGACGCGACGCGGACGGTGCTCGTCGGCGAGCCCTATGGGCTGCTGCCCGAGGTCTCGCGCGAAGGGTACGCGCTCGCGGGCTGGTGGACGTCGCCCGCTGGGCAGGGCGCGCGCGTGACGCCGGACACCGTGGTGGCGAACGCGGCGCCCCACACCCTCTTCGCGGCCTGGACCGGGCGGAGCTACATCGTCGCGTTCGACGCGGCGGGCGGCAGCGGCTGCGACCCGAGGACGGTCAACTTCGGGGCGACCTACGGGGCGGACGGGCCGCTGTGTACACCGACCCGCCCGGGCTTCGTGTTCGACAGCTGGCGGCTCGAGGACGGGGGCGCCGGGATCGTCATCACGGACGCGAGCCGCGTCACCGCCGCGCGCGACCACACGCTGACGGCCCGCTGGGTGGCCCGCGTCGTGACGGTCAGCTTCGACAGCGAGGGCGGCTCGAGCTGCGCGAGCCGCAGCGTCACCGTCGGGGCCGCCTACGGCACGGCGGGCCCGCTGTGCACGCCGACGCGGCCCGGCTTCGCCTTCGGGGGCTGGCATGACGGCGATGGCGGCACGGGCGCGCTCGTGACGGCGGACACCATCGTGACCGTCGAGGCGAACCACGTCCTCTACGCCCGCTGGACCGGGGCCTCCGTCACGGTGACCTTCGACGCCGCGGGGGGCACGCGCGCCACCCCGGCCACGCAGGTCGTCACGTTCGGCGCGACCTACGGCGCGCTGGCGACGACGTCGCGCAGCGGCCACGCCTTCGACGGCTGGTGGACGACGCCGGCTGGACCGGGGGGCGGCGTCGAGGTGACAGCCGGGACGATCGTTCCAATTGCAACTGACCACGTGCTCTACGCGCGCTGGTCTGTCACGGCGATGGGCGTGTCGGCGGCGCGGCTGCACTTCCCGAGCGCTGCGATGAGCCGACCGCGGGCTGGGACCACCTGGCTCCGCGGCAGCGCGGGCCACAGCGGCCCCACAGGGCGGTCTGGCAACGGGATCCACCGGATTCATCTCGGCTTTCACCCCGGGCTCGCCCGCTGAGGGCGCCGCGCCTCAAGGAGACTCTCATGAACCGTCTCAAGGGACTCTCTCGACTCGCCGCGCTCGCGGCCCTCGCGCTGACCACGGCCACAGCGACGGTCGCCCACGCGGTCCCGAGCACGCTGACCGTGCAGGGGCAGCTGACGAATGACGCGGGCGCCGCGCGCGACGGGAGCTACACGCTGACCCTCTCGCTCTGGACCTCCGAGAGCGGCGGCTCGCGCCTCTTCACGCAGACCATCGCGGACGTCGAGGTCGTCGGAGGCTTCTTCGACCTCGCGCTTGGTGGTGACGTGCTCGCGCCGCTGACGCCCGAGATCTTCAAGGACAACGCACAGGTGTGGCTGCAGATCGAGGTCGACGCGGGCCCGGGCGTCGCGCCGAACGAAGCCCCGCTGCCGCGCCAGCCGCTGACCTCGACGCCGTTCGCCTTCGCCGCCCACCACGCGGTGACCGCCAGCAGCGCCAACACCGCCAACACCGCCAACACCGCGAGCACCGCCATCGGCCTCGCCTGCGCCTCGGGCTGCGTCTCGCTCGGCGAGCTCGACTTCGACCCCGCCACCCAGCGCGAGCTCGACGACGCCCTGACGAACGTCGTGACGAACAGCGCGCTCACCACCGCGCTCGCCCCCTACGCGAAGACCGCCGACCTCGCGGCCTACGCGACGCTCTCGCGCCTCGCGGCCGACCTCGCCCCCTACGCGAAGACCGCCGACCTCGCCCCCTACGCGAAGACCGCCGACCTCGCCCCCTACGCGAAGACCGCCGACCT
>SYAK01000158.1 GCA_005788935.1 Pseudomonadota bacterium | reverse complement strand
GCCTGACGGTCGCCCGCGCAATCGCCCGCCGCCTGCCTGACGAGGACATCATCTACCTCGGCGACACGGCGCGCCTGCCCTACGGCACGAAGTCCGCCGCGACGGTGGCCCGCTATGCCGAGCGTGCGGTCGAGCTGCTGACCCGCTACCCCGTCAAGACGATCGTCATCGCCTGCAACACGGCGACCGCCCACGCACTCGAGGCCCTGCGCGCCGCGCACACGATGCCCATCCTTGGCGTCATCGAGCCTGGCGCTCGCGCGGCCCTCGCCGCGACGCGCACAGGTCCGATCGCGATCGCGGGCACCGAGGCCACGGTCCGCTCGACCGCCTACCAGCGCGCCCTGAGCCAGCTCGCCCCCGACCTTCCGGCCTCGGCGATGCTCGCGCGCCCGTGGCCGCTGCTCGTCCCGCTCGCGGAGGAGGGGTGGATCGACCACCCGGTCACCCGCCTGACGCTCGCGACCTACCTCGCAGACATCGTCGCGGCGGGCGCTGACACGCTGATCCTCGGCTGTACCCACTACCCGGTCTTCAAGGACGCGATCCGCGCCGTCCTCGCGACAGACTTCGGTGGCTACCCCCTGAGCCTCGTCGACTCGGCCGACGCGGTCACCGACGAGCTCGCGCAGACCCTCGCCACCCGCGGGCTGCTCGCCCCGTCGCGCGAGGGGCGCCGCAGCTTCTTTTGCACCGACGCCCCCGAACGCTTCGCCCGCGTGGGCGAGGTCTTCTTCGGGGCGCCCGTCACGCCCGTGGCCGCTGTCGACCTGTAACCTGACGCAGCGTCCGTCTGCGGGCCAGACGCTGACAGGGTGTCAGGCAATCCCGAGGGTCCGCCGCAGGAAGTCGTGCTGGTCGCGCCAGGCCGCCTTGGCGCTCTGCGTCCAGAAGAACGCGTGGAAGGCGTGCCCGACGCCCGGGTACAGGCGCAGGCTCGCGTCGCCGCCGAGATGCCGCCAGGCCGGGATGAGGCGCTCGGTGTCTCGGACGATCGGGTCGGCGTCCCCGCAGATACCAAAGAGCGGCGGCAGCGGTCGAGCAGGGTTCGGGGCGGCCTCGAGGAAACAGATGACGTCGGCGAGCTGGCGCGCCTCGGGGTCGCTCGCGGCCTCGGTCCCGGGCGGCAGGTAGGCCTCGGTGATGGCGGCGATGCGCTCGAGCATCCAGCCATCGGCGGTGCCCCGATGGGCTGGCTGGCTCACCTGCAGCAACGGGCAGGCCGGCAGAAGCGCGGCGACCGGGATATCAGCCTCGAAGATGCGCCGCGCGAAGGGCTCCGGACGCTCCCACGCGGACGCCACGGCGAGCGCTGTCACGAAGTTTCCGCCCGCAGACTCGCCAGCAAGCACGAGGCGGCGCCGGTCGCAACGATAGGCCGCGGCGTTCGTGTGGAGCCAAAGGAGCGAGTCGGCGGCGTCCTCAAGCCCAGCGGGGAAAGGATGCCGCGGGGCGAGCCGATAGTCCGGCACGAACACCGTGTAACCATGTCGTGCGAAACCGAGCGCCATCGCCCAATGCGTGTCCTTCGACAGGATGCGGAAGCCTCCCCCGTGCAGGTACAAGACCGGGGTGCCATGCCCCTGCGCGGGCTCGTAGACGTCGAGGCGCTGGTGCGGCGCCGCCCCATAGGCGATGTTGCGAAGGACGCGGACCCCATGGTGCTCGGGACGGGCGGACGGATGCAGCGCGGCGAGCTGGGCGAGCCCTCGCAGTCCGCGGTCGAGGGCCAAACTGCCGAGGTCCTTCCGCACGTGCGCGAGGCGCTGTCGCAAGTGGCGCTCCTGGGCCGGGTTCAGAAGGCTGCACCGATCGCGAGACGGAGCAGCGGCAGGACGCGGTCCCCACCTGCGGGTCGGCCAGCGTCCACTCTCGCATGGTACTGAGCCCCGACCCCGGTGGACAGGAGAAACGTCTGGCCCAGCAGAAAGGTGTAGCCACCGAGCGCCCCAGCCGCGAGTGCGACCGGGGTCGTAGCGTCCGAGGACCGCGCGAACCCACCGAAGGAGGCCGTCAGCAGCGGACCGAGGAAGAGGCCGTCGAGCCCCTGCCCGACGAGGAAGTAGCGACACCCGAGGGTCGCGCTGCCGACGAGCGACGTCTCGCCCGACACGACGCCGTCAGCCCCCGTCGCGGCCTGACTCGCGAGGATGAGCGCGGGCTGCAGAAGGACCGTCCAGCGCGGTGCCACGCGTTGTTCCACCTCGATTGCGAAGGCCCGCGCGTAGATCGCGCCGAGCGGCTCGAAGGTGATGGCCGTGCGGGGGCCTGGTCGACCCGCGTCCGGCCCCGCGGCCTGGCTACCCGTCGAAACGCCCGCGAGGATGCCGGTGACGAGTGCGGCGACGACCCCAGCGCCCGCGAAGCGCCTCACGGGGCCCCAAGCTGACGCGCGAGGTTGCGGTAGAGGGCCTCCTTCGGGCTCAATGCGACCGCCGCCGCGGCTTCACGCCGAGCGGTCACGACGTCGCCTGCCGCGCGCGCCGTGACAGCCGACAGGTAATGCCCATCGGCCGACAGCCCGGAACGCTTCACCATCGCCGCGATAGCGGCATCGCAGATCGCCCGCGGGTAGGCGACGTGCACGTGGAAGTTGGCCGCCATCGCGAGCGGTCGCGGGTCCTCCGGGGCCTCGGCGATCCAGCGGACGAAGCGCTCCGAGGCGCCCGCCCGATCGCCCGTGGCGTGCAGGGCCGAGGCCGCCCAGTAGCGGAAGTGCGCCGCGTCCTTCGGCAACGCGGCGAAGTGAACTGACATTGCGTCAAAGAATGCCAGCGCCTGTGGGGCCTCCCGCCTCACGCGCAGCAGATAGCGGCCCCAGGTCCGGGCTGCCATCGCCGCGACCGTTCCGTTGGGGTCGACCCACAGCGACGCCAGCGACGCCTCCGCACGCGCCGTGTGACCCGCGAAGAGCTCGGCCTGCGCCAGCCTGAGCCGACTCTCCGGACGCCCGTCGGCAGCCGCGGCGGCAAGGGCTGTCAGGCCGCTCCGACCCCCCCGGACGGCTGCGATCGCCTCGAGCCACGCCTCGGGACCATCGTAGCCCTCGACGCGACCGACCTCGAGACCATGTGCGTCAATGAGCAGCGTGGTGGGCAGGTTGATGACGGCGAAACGAGCCGTCAGCGCCTGGCCCGCGTCGGTGTCGAAGTCGACCCGCAGGCCCGCATCGCCAGCGAGCGCGCGCTCGGCCCCCTCCGCGTCGAGGACCTCGGCGGCGAGCTGGTTGCAAGGGCCGCACCACGCTGCGCTGACGACGAGGAGCACGTGGCGTTCGGACGGCGTCGCCACGAGCGTCGCGTCGAACTCCGAGGACGACCAGCGCGCCCGGGTGGCCGACTCCGGCGCGGCGGGCGCCGCGCGCGTGGCGGACGTGAAGGCGAGGGCGAGGGCGACGGCGTGGATGACGGCGTGACGCATGGGCCATGGTGTAGCAGACGGGACGACCTGTGGTACAGCAGGCCCACACGGTCTGGCCCCTTCCGGGTGACCGCCTCGCTGGCGCCACAACTCGCCCGACCCGCAGGACACCCCCCGATGGCCGCCTCCCCGACTCCCCGCGTCCGCCTGCGCGATCCCTTCGCGCTGCTCATCCTCGGGACGGCCGCCTTGGCCCTGGCCCTGCCGCCCTCGGTCCAACTGGCCCACGCGCTGAAGCCGATGACGTCGGT
>SYAK01000013.1 GCA_005788935.1 Pseudomonadota bacterium | reverse complement strand
GGCGGACTGGGCGTGCGGGCGACCCTCGGGGCGGAAGGCCTGTCGGGCGGTCTCACGGTCTCGGCGCCGCGGGTCGAGGCCACGGTCGACTTCGACGTCCGGTCCGGGGTCGAGGGCCTGACGCTGGAGCTCGGCGGGGCCTTTGCGGTTCGGGGCGGCTCGGACCACCCGTGGCGCGTCGGGGTGGACGGTGTCGCGGTCAGGCCGCTGCCGCTCGGATCGCCGCCAGGCGGCGTCAGCGTCGCGTGGCGTGGCCTGCACGTCGCGATGCCCGCGGGGGACGGAGCCGGGTTGCTCGTCGATGCCGGGCCTGGCGCGATCTCGGTAAAGCTCGGCGGGCTCTTGCCGCAGGTGTCGCTCACGGTGACGGAGCTGACGGGCGGGCCGATCGGGTTCGCGGATGTGGGCTGCGGACGTGGGCGGCTCGGGCGGTTGGTGGTCGAGGTCGACAAGCGCCTGTCAGGGGCCCTCGAGGGGCTGGCGCTCGAGGACTGCGCGCTTGGGGCGGGGCCGCGCCAGACGCTGACAGCGGACCTCCTGCTCGACGGCGGGCTCGTGCGGGTCGGGCTAGGGGGGGTCGTGGCGACGCCAGAGGGCGTGCTCGGGGGTGAGGTCGTGGTGCGACGGAACCCGCTCGGCGGGCGCGTCGGGGTCTCGGCCGAGGGGAACGCGCTGCTCTCGGACGGGCCGCTCAGGGCGGCGCTCCTCGCGGGGCTCGCGGACCAGCTCGCGTCGACGGTGGCCGAGGGCGCGGCGACGCCGGTCGACCTGCTGGCCGGGCCACTCGCGCTGACGCGACTCGAGGTCGGCTGGGAGCGTGAGGACGGCGCGACCGCGCTGGTCCGGGATGCTGTCGAGGTCGACCTCGATGGCGGCGTGCGGGCCGCCTGGGACGGGCTCGCCTGGCGGGTGGAAGGACCGCCGTGAACAGCCCGGAGACGGGACAGGGGCCCGATGGCGGCAGACCCGACACGACGCGGCTCCTGCGGCGCCCAGACGACACAGGAGGCCGGGGTGAGACGCCTCGGCCGCCCGCCACGATAGCGCTGCCACGGCCCAGGGGGCAGGAGACACGCCCCCTGCCCTTCCAGCGGCGCGGACGGAAGCGACGCGCCCTGGTGCGGACGATCTTCGGCGGCCTCGGCTGGGCCCTGCTTGCGGTCTACGGGCTCGTGACGCGCTTCGCTGTGGCGGTCGGCGCGGTCTGGGGGCTGCTCTACTTCGGGCTCGCGTCGAGCTGGTCGGCGGCGACGATCAGCGCCGAGGTCAGCGCGGCGCTGCCGGGGACGGCGACGCTCGGGACCCTGCGCTGGGGGCCGGCGCCGTGGAAGCTGTCCTTGACGCATCCGGAGATTCGCGATCCCGCCGGGCGCCGCGTCATCGGAGCGGACGCCGTGCAGGTCGAGCTCGGCCTGTCGCGGACGCTCTGGAGCCTCGCGTCGTGGCTTGACGATTCGTCAGGTCAGGGTGTGACCCTTTACGTGGCGCGGGCTCATGCGCTGAGGCCGGTCGTGACGGTCGCCGAGGATGGCGCTGGCGGGCTCGGGCTCCTGCGGGCCTTCACCGCCCCGGACGCGCGCACGACAGCCTCGAAGACCGCTCCCGAACATGGCTTCGGCCTCGAACTGACCGAGGCGCTCGTCGTCGACGGCGAGGCGCGGATCGAGCTCGAAGCCGTGCGGCTGCGGGCGACCGGGGTCCATGGTCGGACAGGACTCAGCCTGCGGCCGCGGGAGGGGCTCGCCTTTGCACCCGGGACCGTGACGGTCGACGCCTTCGCGCTCTGGCTGCACGGGCTCGCGCACGCGGGCGAGGTGGTGCGCCTCGCGGCCCACGGGATTGCGGTCGAGGGCTTCCGCTGGCACGGAGAGCGGTTCGCATGGACGCACGTGACGGCTGGCGTCGGGGAGAGCCTGACTGAGCGGCTCGGATGGCTCGCGGGAGCAGGCGGCATGGACCTCGGCGTCGCGCCGATCGCGTGGTGGGGGGACGCCGAAGTGCACCTCACGGCGCCGCTCGATGCCGCGACCCGAGGCCCGGTTGCGCGCCTGACGCGCGGGCTCGCCGATGGGCAGGGCAGCGCGACCGTCGCTGGCCGCGGGACCCTCGAGGCCGTGGAGGCGACCTGGACGGCCTCGCTGGCGCGCGCGCGCGTCGGACCGCTGTTTCTTGACGAAGTGTCAGCTTCTGGGCGCTTCGCGCCTCGGGCGGACGCGACCGATGATGACGTGCACGCGGTCCTCGTCGACGAGGCGACCTTCGGGCTCGCGGGGGGCCGAGTCGGGCTCGACGGGATGGCGTGGGAGCCGACCGGGAGCGCGCAGGTCCGGTCGACGCGCCAGCTGGCGCTCGCGTGGCGTGCCGACGGGGTGGCGGGCGAGACGGTCGCGGGCCTGCTCGGGCTGCCGCGGCCACTTGTCGGGATCGTGGCGCGCGGCGAGGGCGCGCTGCGGGTCGCCACGGCGCTCTCGGGGGATACGGCCCTCGAGATCGACGTGGCCGCACTCGACGCTGAGGTAAAAGCTGACGAAACGTCGGATTTTGGTGCGGCGCCGTGGCTCGGGGTCCATCGCCTGTCGGGGGTCGCGCGCTACGTGTTCGGCCCGCCCGAGGGCGGGCTCGCGCCACTGTCACGGCTGACCCTGTCGCGCGTCCTCGTCGATCGCGGCGAGGACCGGTTGCGCGTCGCGGGCGTTGTGGACTTCGGGCAGGGCCAGCTCGACCTCGAGCCCTATCTGCGGCTCGGCGACGTCGCGACAACCGTGCGGGCGGTCGGCCTCGCTGACGTGCGGGGGCGGGTCGTGCTGAAGGCCATGCGGGTGACCGGACCACTCGCGGCGCCAGTCGCGGCGGGCACGCTGAACTGGACGCGGGCGGGGCTCGGAGCGGCCGAGCTGGCGCAGGTGAAGGGCCGTGTCCGCTTCGCCGACGGGTGGCTGGGCGTCGAGGAGCTGGCGAGCAGCAACGGGCTCGGCGAGCTGACCCTGGCAGGGCGCGTGCGGCTGACCGGACCCGGATCCGAGACGCTGCCGTTCGAGGTCTCGCGGGCGCGCCTCGCACGCTTTGCGCTCGGGCGCTTTCTGCCCGAGGTCGGAACGGAGGCGCGGCTCGATCTGACCGCCTCGGCGCTTGAAGGCGAGGCCATGACCCTGCCGGCGTCGCTCCGCGGCGAGCTGGCGCTGGCGCTGTCCGACGCGGTCCTCGGCGGCGAGCGCGTGGCACGCCTCACGGGCGAGGTGGCGCTGACGCAGGCCGCCATCGCGGTCCGGGAGGTGGAGGCACACCTCGCGCCACCCCGGGGTGACGGACAGGCGCGGGCAGCGGACAGCCGCTGGATGGGGGCGCTGACGGTCGAGCGCGCAAGCGGGGCGCTCGACGGGGCCCTGCGGGTGGGCCCGACCCAGCTCGGCGCACTGCGGGCCCTGCAGGTCGCGGTCCCGCTGCTGTCGGGGCGCGTCGAGGCGGACCTGACCGTGCGCGGGACGGTCGACGCACCCGAGGTCCGCGGGGTCGTCGGGCTGCGCGACTTGCAGCACGGCGAGGTGACGCTCGGCTCGGGCGAGCTTGATCTCGCCCCGCACCCTGCGGGCGGCGTCGCGGTCGAGGTGCGGGCGGGCGGCTTCATCCCGGGTCTCGGACGGGCGACGGCGCGGCTGGCACTCGACGGACTCGCGCCCGTCGGGCTCGAAGCCGAGGTGACGACCGACCGCTTCGACCCCGCGAGCGTGATGGCGCACCTCGGGTCGGAGCAGTTCCGGGCCTCGATCACCGCGACGGCGCGGGCGCGCATGCGCTTCGGACGCGGTGACCCCGAACTCACGCTCGAGGCCCCCGCTAGCGGAATCCGGCTCGCGGCGCCAGCGCGCGGCCGATCCTGGGAGAACGGGACCCCGCTGCTCGTGACGAGCAATGGGCGCGAGGCCTCGCTCCAGCCCGTCGGCATCGGCGTCCGCGGCGGTACCGCGGCGCCCGTCGAGCTCTGCGGGCGCGTGTCCCCCGAAGCGGTGGATCTCCGCGTCGCAGGACTCGTCGACCTCGCCTTCATCCCGGGCCTCGACGAGGTCCTCTCGACCGCCGAGGGGGCGCTCGCCATCGTGGACGCACCGGGCGGGGACGAGGACCGCGGGACCTGCTTCTACGGGCCGCGACCCGCCCTTGAGCTCAGCGGGCGACCGGGGCGTGTCACGATCTCGGGCGCTGTCGAGCCGCGCGGCGTCGCGATCGTGCCGCGCGGGACGGGGCAGGCGTTGCGGCTGCGCGACGGTGGACGTATCCTGTTGCGCTCGGACGTGACGCGCGACGTGGCGGTCCTGACGATCCCCGAGCAGGCCCCGCTGCGCGCGGACCTCGACGAAGGTGCCGTGCGGCTGCACGGGGCGTTCGTCCTGCGGGACCTCAGGCCAACCTCGGCCGACCTCGCGCTGCTCGCGACCGACGTCGTGGCGCGGGCCGCGGGCACCTTCGAGCTCAGCGCCTCGATCGACGGCCGCCTCGTGGCCTCGGAACTCGACGGGGAGAGCCCGGATGTGCGCCTCTCGGGCCGGGTCGACATCGGCGAGGGGCGCTTCTTCAAGAGCTTCGACGTGCTGTCCGAGGCCCTCGGGGGCGCCTTCGGAGGGCGTGGCGACGTCTACGCCCGCTCGGCCCTCGACGGCCTTCCGTGGCTCAGGACCGCGCGACTCGACCTCGAGGTCGCGGCCCCCGACCTGCTCATCACGAGCGCCCTGCCGCTCGCCCGCACGAACCTCCCCGCCCGCCTCGATCTCTCGGTCCGCGGGACGGTGGAGCGGCCCGAGCTCTTCCGACGGGTCGACCTGACGCCTGGTGGACAGCTGACCTACCTCGTCTTCGAGCGCACCTTCCGCATCGTCTCGGGGGCGGTGGACTTCAATGGGCCGCCCGAGACGCCGTTCATCGACATCACCGCCCAGACGCCTGTCACGTGGCTTGCGCGCGCGTCGACGGACACGCTCGACGAGGATCAGCGCGAGGTGACCGTCACGCTGCGCGTCCTCGGGCGCGTGCCAGACCTGAAGGTCGAGTTGTCGGCGAACGACGGGACGCTCGACCAGGCGGACATCCAGGCCCTGCTGATCACGGGCAAGCCGCGCGGCGATCTCGACCGGGCCGAGGAGAGTCGTGTCGTCTCGGCGGACCTCGCGACCGTGCTCAACGGCGTGCTCGCGGCCCCGTTCCTGCGCACGGCGTCGGTGGGGGTCGGCCAAAAGGGCGCACTCGAATACCGAGTCGGGACGTGCCTCGCCCCGAACCTGTGTTTCGACACGACAACCATCGCGGCCGACTCCGAGACCACGCTGCGCGCGCGCTTCTCGCTCGCCCTCGGCGACCAGCTCGTGTGTGAAGGAATGTTGCGCCGGAGCGACGCGACGACCGCCACCAACCAGCAGACCTACCAGGCCCGATGCCGCTACCGAATCCCGCTCCGCTGAGCCGAGGCGCGGCCGCGCTCGCGCTCGCACTCGCGCTCATGGTCGCCGCCCGTGGTGAGACCCGCGCGGAGGCCGAGGTCCCTGCGGGCCCTGCGGGCGGGGCAGGCTGCCCCGGGACCCAGGCGCGCGCCGTGGCGATCCGGGGCTGCGAGGCGGCGACCTGCCGCGCACACGCGCCGATCCTCCGCGTGCTCGAGGGTGTCCTCGGGCAGACGATGACCCCGCGGGCGCTCGAGGTCGCGGCGGGGCGTCTGCGGGCGAGCCGTCTCGTGACGCGCGCAAGCCTCGGCTGCGTGGGGCCGACCGGGCTCCTCATCGCGGATGTCGCGCCGCAGCCGTTCATCCGGCACGTGTCCATCCGCGGCAACGTCGCGTTCAGGAAGCGGGATCTGCTCAAGCGCGTGTTCCTGCGGGCGGGCACCCTGCTTGACCCCGAGGAGACCCCCGACCTCGCGGCGCCGCCGCCCGACAGCGCGCTCGGACGCCAGCTCGAATCCCTCGCCCGCCTCTACCGTCAGGCCGGGCTTGAGGACGCGCGCATCTCGGCCGAGCTGACGCGCGTCTCGCCGACCGAGCTCGACCTCGTCTTCGTCATCACCGAGGGACCCCGCGAGCGGGTCGGCGCCATTCGCGCGACCCACGTCCACGCGCGCGGCGACGACAGCCCCTGCCCGCGGATTACAAGCGCGCGCCTGACGCGCCTGCTCGAGTTGAAGCCCGGGGATCTGCTGACCCCGACGACGGAACGCCAGCTGAAAGGCCAGCTGCGTCGCCATTTCCAGGCCTTCGGGCATGAGCGACCGGACATCGACTTCCAGCTCGGGCCCCCCGACGCCAACCTCGGGCGCGCCCTCGAGGTGACGGTCCGGACGAGCCAGTGCTGGCTTATCCGCCTGTGGTCTCGTGACGCGGCGACCCGGGAGAACCTCGACACGCTGAGTTTCCGCTGGCAGGACCCGGCCGGGCTCGCCGACCCGCCGCCGCTGCTGCGCGGTGAGGCCCCGTGGCGACGGGAGCCGCTGTCCGAGTGGGCACAGGCCCTGCCCTTCGGTGAGTCTGGGGCGTACGACCGGGCGGAGGCGACTCGCGCCCTCGACGGGCTCACACGTGAGCTGCGCGCCCGCGGCCACCCGTTTGGCGAGGTGCGGCTCGTCCACCGCGAGCTGCCGCCGCTGCGTGACACGTCACACTCTGATGTGAAGGGCGTCATTGACTACGTGCTCGACCTCGGGATCGCCCGGCGCATCCGCCGGCTCCGGTTCGAAGGGGCCCGCGCGCTCACCGAGGAGACCCTCCGCGGACGCATGAAGACGCGAGCCTGGGACTTCTTCGGCGGCGACGGGCGCTTTGACGAGGCGCGCGTGTTCGGAGACCTCACCGCCATCGAGCAGGCCTACCGCGAGGCGGGCTACTTCCGGCAACGCTTCCCCGACGGCGGTCCCGTTCCGGAGGCGCCGTTCCTCCGCGAGGTCATCGGCGGGCTCGGAGGTCTCAGGACATGGCGCTATCGGGCGGGTCAGCGCGGCTTCCGGGTCGAGATGGCGAGCCACGCGCGCGACCTCGACGTCGTCCTGCGCCTCGACGAGGGGACTCCGCTCCGCGTGGCCGGGGTGCGGCTCGGCGGGTTCGAGGCGGTCGGCGAGGATGAGCTTCGCGCCATGATCGGCCTCGTCGACGGGGACGTGCTCGCCCCTGCACGCCTCGACGCCGCCACCGCGCGCATCGCGGAGCGCTATCGGACGCTCGGCCACATCCGGTTCCAGCTCGCGATCCGCTGCGTCGCCGCGGGCGACAGGCCCTCGGACGAGCTGCTCGCGCAGACGCCGCGCGACTGCCGGGATCCCTCATTCGCCGAGACGGATGCCGCCTTCGTGGTCGTCACGGCCGACGAGGGCCCGCCGTTCCGCGTCGGTGCCGTCGCCTGGCGCGGGGCCCACCGGACCGATCCGCACGTCCTGACGCGCGACCTGCCGCGGACGGGTGACCCCCTCGACGTCGACCGCGTCCAGGCCGCCATCCGCCTGATGCGCGCCTTGCCGGTGTTCAACGCGGTCAAGGTCGACATGGTGGGGCTCGAGAGCGAAGCGGGGGTCGAGACCGAGACCACGGAGCCGCGCACCGCCGATCTCGTGGTCGCGGTCGAAGAGGCCGACGCCCGGCTGCTCGACCTCGCGATGGGGGTCCGCAGCATCCGGCGCGCCAACATCGGGCGTATCCCGCGCTGGGCCGCCAACACGACCGGACTGCTCGCGGATCAGGCCGACCGCCTGCGCTACGGCTTCGGCACCCCCGACGCGCTCGACCTGCCCGACATCCTGCTCGCGGCCGAACTCGAATACGTCGACCTGAACGTCAACGGGGACGGCGAGCAGCTGCGCATCCCGTTCGTTGCGGGGTTCTCGCTGTCGGAGTTCCTGCGCCTCGCGACCTTCAACCCGAGCTACACCTTCCGCCGCTTCCTCGACACGCGCATGACGCTGACCGCGCGCGCGCTCGCCGAGCTCGACCGGGTGACTGACCCGCTCGATCGCCTGGAATTCGGCGGCGAGGCGGACCTGCTCTACCCGTTCGGCGTGCGCTCGCTCGTCGGCCTCACCGCGCGGGCGAGCGTCATCCGCCTCGCGGTCCCGGGGGCGGCCTGCATCGACTGCCTCACCGGACCGCCGCTCATCGCGGGCTCGGCGAGCGCCCACGAGCTCGCGACGACCACGGCCGAGGCCACCCTCTGCGCGCGCGACCCGACGGCACCTGGCTGCGGGGATGGCGGCTTTCGGCCGCAGTTCACGATGGGGCTGCGCTGGCGCCACGACACGCTCGACACGCCGCTGCACCCGACGCGCGGCGTCATGCTGTCGGCGACGACGAGCTTCATCCTCGACCGGGACCGGTTCGCGCTCGCGCCGACCTTCAACCAGTTCGTCAAGTGGGAAGCCTCGGCGCGCGGGGTCGTGTCGCTCGGTCCCACGATCCTCGCTGGATTCCTGCGGTATGGTGGTTCTCTGACATTTGGTCAGGCTTTCTTGCCGCGCGACGAGCGCTACACCCTCGGCGGCTTCAACGGGCTGCGCGGCTTCTCGGACAACGGCATCTGCCGCTATGACGCGCGCGGGGCCCTCGAGGCCGGCTGCCCGGAGGAATTCGGCGGCAACGTCACCGTCCACGGCTCGGTCGAGCTGCGCGCGCCGCTCCTCCGCGGGGCCGGCCTCTGGCTCGGGGCCTTCGTCGACTTCGGGACCCTCGCGCAGCGCCACGCCGATCTGCGCTGGGCAGGGCTCCGGTCGTCGGCCGGGCTCGGGCTCCGTTGGCTGCTCGGCGAGCTCATCCCGGTGCGCGTCGATCTCGGCTTCCCGCTGTTCGAGCGTCGCTGCCTCGCGCTCGACGCCGACGGCGGCTGCGTCCGCGAGGCACCGAGCGCGTTCCACGTCGACCTGCTCTACCCGTTCTGACTGCCAGCACCCCAGGCGGCCCGCGCGGCGAGGACGTCGCGCGCCATTTCGG
>SYAK01000157.1 GCA_005788935.1 Pseudomonadota bacterium | reverse complement strand
GCGAAGCCGCGAGCCTCATCCTGACCGACGACAACTTCGCCTCCATGGTCGCAGGGGTCGAGGAGGGGCGCGTCGCCTACGCCAATGTGCGCAAGGTGACGTTCCTGCTCGTCACGACGGGCATGGCCGAGGTCGTGCTCTTCGTCAGCGCGATGGCGGTGGGGCTGCCGTTGCCACTCCTGCCAGTCCAGCTCCTGTGGCTCAACCTCGTCGCCAACGGCATTCAGGACGTGGCGCTCGCCTTCGAACCTGCCGAGGGCGGCGAGCTCGCGCTGCCGCCGCGGTCACCTCAGGAGGCGATCTTCGACCGCCTGATGCTGCGGCGAGTACTGCTCGTCTCCGTGCCCGCGGGACTCCTCGCGACGGTCTGGCTCGGCGCGATGCTCCGGGCCGGACACGGGCTCGAAGAGGCGCGAAGCGCGCTGCTGCTCGGCTTCGTGCTGCTCGAGAACGGACTGGTGGGGGCCGCGCGCAGTGAGCGGCAGTCGATCTTCCGGCTGTCCCCGATGCGCAATCCGATCCTTCTTTTCGGCACCCTCGGAGCTCTCGGACTCCATGTCGCCGCGATGCTGGTACCTCCGCTCGCGGAGCTGCTGGGGCTGACCCGGGTCGGCGTGGCCGAGGTCCTGATCGGTTGCGGTGGGGCCCTCGCGGCGGTCGGGGTGCTCGAACTCGACACGCGCGTCAGGCGGCGCGCGGTAAGGCGGTCGTGAGTTCGGGGGCATGCGCCCGAACCGCCCGGTCATAGCCTGACGTTCCGTCATTTTACATGCCATGACGCCGTTCGAAAGCACGCCAGCGGCCGAGATGGGACCTTCAGGAACCGAACTGACGTTTCGTCAGAATCTTGTCATTCGCCCCGGCAGGCCCGCGACGACGGGCCCTGCCGCACGAGGCGCTTGCGTTGCCTTCGGCCTCCCGGCAGGCTCGCCCCATGCAGGGGATCACGACACCGGTGACCGCGCCCACGCGCGTCCTCGGGCTCCCCGGGGCGGTGGCGATCGGGCTTGGTGCGATGCTCGGGACGGGTCTCTTCGTCGGGCTCGCCCACGCGGCAGCCGCGTCGACGTCGGGGCGTGTGTGGGCCATCCTCGCGGCCGGCGCGCTCGCGGCGCTCAACGGGCTCGCCGTCGCACAGCTCGCGGCGGCATGGCCCGAGAGCGGCGGGACTTGGGCCTGGGCCCGGCGGACCCTCGGCCCAGGCCCCGGCTTCGTCGCAGGCTGGCTCTTCCTGTGCGCAAAGAGCGCCTCATGCGCCACCGCCGCGCTCGGCCTCGCCCCCCACCTGCTGACGCTTGTCGGCCTCGCCCCCGAAGGGCTCGCGACCCGCCTCGCAAGCGCCACGAGCGCCTTGCTCGTGACCGGTCTCGCCGCGCAAGGTCTGCGGCGCAGCGCGCGCGTCAACACCGTCCTCGTCAGCCTGACGCTTGGCGGGCTGGCGGTCTTCGTGGTGGCCGCCCTACTCGCGGCACCGCCCGACGCCGAACACCGGCTCGCGGGCGCCTTCAGCCCGCCGACCTCGGCGCGTGACTTTCTCTTCGCGGTGGCGCTGTGTTTCGTCGCGTTCGCTGGCTACGCGCGGGTGGCGACGCTCGGCGAGGAGGTCCGCGACCCGGGCTGGACGATCCCGCGCGCCCTCTTGCTGAGTCTCGGATTGGTGGCGACCGTGGCCCTCGCCGTCACCCTCGCGGCGGTGGCCCTCGCGGGCGTCGATGGCCTCGCCGCGGCGCGCCACGATGACGTCCCGCTAGCGACGCTCGCCGAGGCACAGTCAGGCCCTGTTCCGAAGCCCCTCGTGCGCGCAGCGGTCGGACTCGCAGCCCTCGCCGCGTTGGGCGGCGTGATGTTGAACCTCATCCTCGGGTTGTCACGCGTCGCCTTCGCGATGGGGCGCGGCGGGGACCTCCCGCGCGGCCTCGGGACACTCGACACGGGAGGCTCGCCACGAGCGGCCGTCCTCGGGGTCGGCGGCCTTGTGGCAACCCTGACGCTCGTCGGCGAGACAGAGACCACGTGGGCCTTCTCGGCCTTCAGCGTGCTCGGCTACTACGGCATCACCCACCTGGCTGCGTGGCGCCAACCCGCCTCCGAGCGGCGGCTTCCCCGCTGGATCCATGCGGTTGGAATCGTCGCCTGCATCGGCCTCGCTTGCTTCGTCCCGCCAGACGTATGGGCGACCGGACTTGGACTCATCGCGGCGGGTCTCACCGCCCGCTGGCTCGCGCGCCGCTGAACGGGATCGGCCGCTCGAGCTCGCCGTCCTTGCGCCCGGCCACGGACCGAAACCCGACCTTCAGAAAGTAGGCCCGCATCTCGGCCGTGTCGGGGCGGACGATGAACCGGCGCGCCTGCCCGTCTGCGAAGCGCTGATCGAAGGCCTCATACGCGAAACGCGCGTTCTTCAGGTCACGGAATGCGGGTGTCACGTAGTCGAGATGGATCCTGAGGGCCTCCCCCTCGTCGACATACAAGAAGAGCCCCGCCGAGAGCATGTCGCGCAGGATGAAGAAGCCACGCCGATGCGGGATGGCGGCGACCTCGAACTGCGGATGGGATATGGCAATATCCTGCGCATGGAAGGCCATGAAACGGTCGAAGTACCAGTGCGACGTCTGGGAGATCGGCTGCAACTCGAAGCGCGCCCGCGTCGAGAGCAGACCGCGCAGGTGGTGGGCGTGGACCATGGCGATGAAGACGTTGGCCGCGATGATGGGCCAGGCGCCGATGAGTCCGCCGTAAAGCGCCATCGTGAGTGATCCGACGAGCCCGGTCAGTCTCAGACGGACGAGCCCCTGCATCATCATGGCGGCCGCGATGATGACGGAGGCGAGGTAACCGACGGCTTCTGAAGTTGACAAGGTGTCAGCCTAGGAGTGGGTGTCAGGCGGGCGCTGCAGGCGCTCGGTGGGCGGACGGTCGAGCGCTGGCCGGCGGAGGACGCGAGAGAGGGCGGCAGGCTCGGGTGCCACCCGCGACACCCCACCCTTCACGTCCTCCTCGAACAGGCGCTCGAGCTCGGCGGTGTAGGCCTGCGCCCGTCGCTCGAAGGCGGCCTTCGTGTCTTCCTCGACGACCGCCTGCGCGAGGTGTTCCTCGTCGTAGGCCAGGAAACGCCGCACGGTGTCACGCGCGTCGAGCGGCGGCAGGCCGAGCTCCTCGAGGGCCGCCCGCGCGACCTCCATGCTCGAGAGCAGCGTGTCGCGCATCACCATCGTGACACCCTCACGCATGAGATTGAGCGCATGTTCCCGGTTGTGGGCGCGCGCGATGATCTTCAGGTGCGGAAAGTGGGTGCGGACCGCGCGCAGCGTTGCAAGACTCGCCGCCTGATGGTGGATGGCGAGGATGAAGAGGCTCGCCCGCCCCGCTCCAGCCGCGCGCAGGATATCGGCCCGGCTCGCGTCCCCGAAGAAGACGCGGTTGCCGAAGCGGCGCAGGAAGTTGACGTGCGTGGGGTCGGCGTCGAGGGCCGTGAAGGGAATGCGGCGCGTCATCAGCACGCGCCCGATCATCTGCCCGAACCGCCCGAAGCCGGCGATGATGACCGCGTGGCCGTCGTCCCGCAGGACGTCGGTCGGCTCGTCGTCGAGCGCCGCCTCGGGGTTCGCTGGCGCTGGGCGCAGGACGCGGAGCAGCAGGTCGCGAAAGAAAAAGATGAACGGCGTCGAGACCATCGACAGGCTGACGACGAGGATGAGGAGCTTTTGGACCGGGGGTGACAGGACGTGGGCGTCGGCGGCGGTCGCGAAGGCCACGAAGGCGAACTCGCCGCCCTGGGAGAGCGTCACGCCGAGGCTCGCGGCGGCCGGCCCGCGCAGCCCGGCGAGCCGACCGATGATGTGGAGCAGCACGGACTTGACGAGCACGAGACTCGCGACGAGCGCCAGCACGCCGAGGGGGTCGGAGGCGAGGAGGGCGAAGTCCACCGACATGCCGATGGCGATGAAGAAGAGGCCGAGGAAGAGCCCCTTGAACGGGTCGACGTTCGCCTCGAGCTCGTGGCGGTACTCACTCTCGGCGAGAAGAACGCCCGCCATGAAGGCGCCGAGGGCCATCGAGAGACCGAGCGTCGTCATCAGCTCGGCCGTGCCGATGACGAGCAGCAAGGTGGCCGCGGTCGAGACCTCCTGGCTGCGCGCCTGGGCTACGAAATTGAACAGCGGGCGTATCAGGTAGCGCCCCGCCACGACCATCCCGACGAGGACGGCCGCGACGAGGAGCCCGTTGAACGGCGGACCCGCGCCGGTGTCGTCGCCGAGCAGCGGCGCGAAGGCGATGAGCGGGATAGCGGCCAGGTCCTGAAACAACAGGATCGCGAAGGCGAGACGCCCGTGCGGCGTCGCCCGCTCGTTCTTGTCGTCGAGGAGCCGCAGACCGATGGCGGTCGAGGACAACGCGAGGCAGAGGCCGACGATGACCGCCTCGCCAGTCGGGAGATCGAAGGCGAAGGCGGCGACGACCACGAGGAGGCCTCCCGTCACCGCCACCTGAAGACCGCCGAAGCCGAAGACGGCCTTGCGGAGGTCCCACAGGCGCCCGGGCTGCAGCTCGAGGCCGACCACGAAGAGCATGAAGACGACGCCGAACTCTCCGATATGCAGCGTGTCTTCGGCGTTCTGGACCAGCCCGAGGCCCGAAGGGCCGACGATGGCGCCAGCCGCCAGATAGCCGAGCACGGCGCCGCGGCCGAACCGCTGGAACAGCGGCACGACCAGCACCGCCACGCCGAGGAAGACGAGGGCCTGCGTCAACATCCGGTCGCAGCATGGGCATGGCACACCGGTCCGTCAATCGCGCCGCGCAGGCCCGGGCGAATGGCCCCGCGGGCCCGGCCGAGGTTCCGACAATGTTCTGACATCACGTCACGTCATGCGAGTCGCGTCCGTGGCACGCGCACGTCGTGATATTTGACGTTTTGTCAGTTTTTAGAGTCCTCGCGACCGACGCGCTTGCAAAGCTTTCACGCGCCAGCGCCGCATGAAGGTGCTATGCTCGGGCGGCCTTGGGACTCCGGCCACAGAAGCACACCATGATCCAGACGACGCGACGCGACACAGTCCTCATCCTCGGCGGCGGCGCGCGCGAGCACGCCCTCGCCCTCGCCCTCGCGGCCTCACCGCACGTGCGCCGCGTCCTTGTGACGCCTGGCCACGCCGGAATCGGCGCACCGAGCCCTGACACGAACCTCGCACCGATCGAGGCCGTGACCTGCGAGGCCACGCACAGCGCCTGGGTCGCCCTGGCGCGCGCGCACGACGTCGCGCTGACCGTGGTCGGCCCGGAGTCGGCCCTCAGCACGGGGGTCGTCGATCGCTTCGAGGAGGCGGGGCTCCGCATCTTCGGTCCGACGCGCGCGGCGGCGGCTATCGAGACCTCCAAGCCATGGGCCCGCGTGCTGCTCGAACGGGCGGGCGTGCCAACACCTCGGACGTCGGTCGTGACGTCGATGCGTGAGGCGCGGAACATCCTCACCCACTACCCCGAGGAGGTCGTCGTCAAGGCCTCTGGCCTGACTGGCGGGCGCGGCGTCTTCAACTGCCGCAGCCACGCCGAGGCCCTCGGCCACGTCTGGCAGCTGCTCGACGAGGACGAGGGGCGCGAGGTGCTCATCGCGACCCACCTCCGCGGGACCGAGGCGAGCGTCATGGCGCTCTGCGATGGCGAGACCTGCGCGCTGCTGCCAGCGGTCCGCGACTACAAGCGCAGCCTCGACGGGGACACGGGCGCGAACACAGGCGGCGTCGGTGCTTTCTGCCCGGTCCCGGGCTTCGATCCTGACACGCTCGCGCGCCTCGAGCGGACGATCTTCAAGCCGGTGATGCGCGAGCTGAGCGACGCCGGCCGCCCCTTCAAGGGGGTCCTCTTCGCCGGCCTCATCCGCGGCGAGGGCGGGTTCCACGTCTTCGAGTTCCACGCACGCTTCGGTGACCCGGAGGTTCAGGCGCTGCTGCCGCTGCTCGACGCCGATCTCTACCCGCTGCTCCGCGCGACCGCGGATGGCCGCCTCGGCAGCCACCTCGCCGAGCATCCGTTGCGCGTCCGGGCCGGTGCTGCCGTCTCGGTGGTCCTGACTGCCCCGGGCTATCCCGAGGACCCGGCCGAGGGGTGCCGCGTCGACGCAGAGGTCTTCGAGGCCGCCGCCCGCACCCCGGGTCTCACCCTCGTGGGTGCGCGCCTCGAGGCCGGTCCGGAAGACGGCGCCTTCATCAACGGCGGCGGGCGCATGCTGACCGCGACAGCGACGGCCCCCGACCTCGCGGCGGCGCGTGAGGCGGTCTACGCCTTCCTCGCCCGTCACGCCCCCCCGAGCCTGCGATACCGGCGCGACATCGCGGCCGCGCTCTGAGCCGTCACATCGGCCTCACGCTCAAGCGAGGCCGGCCACGACGGCACGCGGGAAGCGAGGCCCGCCGTAGATGAAGCCGGTCCAGATCTGGACGAGGGCGGCACCGAGATCGAGCTTGCGCCGTGCATCCTCGGGCGTCATCACGCCGCCCGCCGCGATGACAGGCAGGCGGCCGTCGAGCAGCCGGAGCGCGTCGCCGAGCACCCGATCGGCCCGCGCGGTGAGTGGGGCCCCGCTGAGGCCACCGGTCTCGCTCGCGGCCGCGCTCGTGAGGCCGTCCCGGGCGAGCGTCGTGTTGGTCGCGATGACCCCGTCGACACCCGTTGTGAGGCAGGCCTCGAGCGTGTCGGCGAGCCCGATGGTGTCGAGATCGGGCGAGATCTTGACGAGCACCGGGACGCGCCGCGCGGTCCTCTGACACGTCGCGTTGCGCGCCGCGACGACCGGTCCGAGCAGCCCCTCGAGGGCCGCGCGCGCCTGCAGATCCCGCAGGCCCGAGGTGTTGGGCGACGAGACGTTGATGACAAGATAGTCGCCAAGGGGCGCAAAGCGTTCGACGAGCGTCACGTAGTCTTCGACCGCGCGCTCGTTCGGCGTGTCCTTGTTGCGCCCGAGGTTGACACCAAGGACGGGGCGGTCCTCGGCTGAACCGGACCCCGTGCGCCACTTCGCGAGGCGCGCGGCCACGACGTCCGCGCCCTGCCCGGGGAAGCCCATGCGGTTGATGAGGGCCGCGTCCTCGACGAGGCGGAAGACGCGGGGCGTCGGGTTGCCTGGCTGCGGTAGCGGCTTCACCGTGCCGACCTCGACGTGGCCGAAGCCGAGCGCCGCGAGGCCGGGGAGCGCGCGCGCGTCCTTGTCCCAACCAGCCGCGAGCCCGAGCGGATTCCGGAACCGCAGCCCCCACAGCTCGACAGGACAGGACTCGGATGCGCCGAACACCTTGCGGAGAAATGCGCGGCCGAGCCCGGTGGCACCCGCGGTCGCCATGGCCGTGATGGCCATGTGATGGGCCCGCTCGGGTGCGAGCCGGAACAGAAGACGGGCGTGGGCAGGCCGCCTCATGCGGGCCCCTCGCCATCGCGCGGGCGGGCGACGAAGACCTTGACCGCCGTGAGCGCCGCGTCGTCGATGCGCCCGAGGTGGTGTGCCCGGCGCGCGAGCTCCGAGAGCGTCATGACGCTGTGAAGTCGGGTACCCTCGGCCGCCATGAGGGCCGTCGCACCCTCCTCCCGATCGACGAGGACCACCATGTCCGCCACGCGGAGCCCCGCGGCCCGCAGCTGGGCGAGGGCCTCGAGCTTCGCGTCCCCGCGCGTCACGACGTCGTCGAGGATGACGGCCGTGTCGCCCGGCGCGAAGACCCCCTCGACCGCGACATCCGTGCCGTAACCCTTCCGCTCCTTGCGGGGGTAGACGAGCGGTCGCCCGGTCGCGAGCGCGACCGCGGTCCCGATCGGCAGCGCTGCGTAGGGAAGGCCGGCGATGTGGTCGAACGCGAGCCCGTCGAGGAGCCGCGCGTAGTGCCCGGCGACGACCGCGAGCGTACGGGGGTGCGCCACAAGACGCCGAAGGTCGAGGTACACCGGCGACATGATGCCGGATTTCAGTTTGAAGCTGCCGAACTTCACGCAACCCGCGTCGACGAGCAGTTCGACGAGCGCGTCGAGGTCGTCACCGACCGCGCCCGTCGCAGGCGAACCAGCCGCTGGTCGTGGGCGAAGCTCTGCGGCGAGGGCGAGGGCGGCCGTCCTTGCATCAGCGGCCTGATCGAGCCCGCGCGACACCGGCACGACGAGACCAAGACCCCGGGCGTCTGCGCCAAGGGCCAACGTCGTCGCGGCGTCCGCCCCCTGCGCCCCGACGCCGGGCGCCAGGATCCAGGCCGACGGAGCCGCCTGGCGGGCCTCTCGCAGCGCGGACGGCACGGTCGCGCCGATGACGTAGCCGAGCTGCGGGTGCTCCCGGCGCAGCGCCTC
>SYAK01000156.1 GCA_005788935.1 Pseudomonadota bacterium | reverse complement strand
GTGTCAGAGCCATGTCCCGAGAGGCCCCATGCTGTTCCGTCAGCTCTTCGACCAGACCTCGAGCACCTTTACCTACCTCCTCGCCGACAACGGCGAGGGCGTGCTGATCGATCCCGTGCGCGAGCACCTCGAGCGCGATCTCGCGCTCCTCGACGAGCTCGGGGTCCGCCTCGTGCTCGTCCTCGAGACCCACGTCCACGCAGACCACGTCACCGCGGCGGGACTGCTGCGCGAGCGCACGGGGGCAAGGACTGCCGCGTCGGGCCGCGGGGCCCCTTGCATCGACCAGCCGCTCGCGGAAGGCATGACGCTGCGCTTCGGGGCGCGGGAGATCCGCGTCCTCGAGACCCCGGGCCACACCGACGACAGCCTGACGTTCGTCGTCGCAGGCGACGCAGACGGACCCGACATGCTGTTCACGGGCGATGCGCTGCTCATCCGCGGCTGCGGGCGCACGGACTTCCAGAACGGGGACGCCGGTCAGCTCTACGACGCCCTGACCCGCAAGCTGTTCGTCCTGCCAGACGCGACGCGCGTCTACCCCGGCCACGACTACCGCGGCCTGACGATGACGACCATCGGCGAGGAGCGCCGCTTCAACAAGCGCCTCGCGAACCGGAGCCGTGAGGACTTCGTCGCGCTGATGGCGGGCCTCGGGCTACCGCGCCCGAAGCTCATCGACGAGGCCGTGCCAGCGAACCGGGCCTGCGGTCGGGATACCATCCACGCCGCGTGAGACCCTGCGGCACCCGTGGACGCGGTGTGCACCGCGTGCGAACCGACGACCGGAACATCGCCCGGAACGGGCACCCTGCTGAATCGAGAGGACACCATGGCCGACACCAGCTCGACGCCCCGCCCGGCGTCTCCGACCGCCAACGCCACCCGCCCCGCCACCACGGCCTCCGCGGCCCGACCGAGCGCGGTCCCCGACATCGCTCCCACCGACGTCAAGGGCTGGGCCGGGCGCGCGCGCATCATCGATGTCCGCGAGTCCTATGAGTTCTCGGGCGAGCTCGGACACATCGCTGGCGCCGAGCTCGTGCCGCTCGGGACGGTCGAGCAGGCCATGCAGGCGTGGTCGAAGGTCTCGAACCTCATTGTCGTTTGCCGCTCGGGGGCACGCTCGCGGCAGGCCGCCGAGAAGCTGCTCGCGGCTGGCTTCAAGACGGTCATGAACCTGACGGGCGGCATGAAAGGCTGGAACGAGGCCGGCCTCCCCGTCGAGCGCTGACCACCCGCGTCGGACGGACGGGTCAGAAGCCGCGCGCGCCGATGCCACGCGGCAGCCCGATAAGCGTCAGCAGCTCCATGCGGGCGGCCGACTCATGCATGAAGGCGCCGAGGAGCCGCGAGGTCGTCGTCCACGAGCCCGGCTTCCGGACGCCGCGGTAGCACATGCAGAAGTGCTGGCACTGCATGATGACCGCAACACCTTGCGGACGCAGGATCGTGTCGAGCGCCTGCGCGATCTGCGAGGTCAGCTTCTCCTGCACCTGCAGGCGCTTGGCGTAGACGTCCACGACGCGCGCGATCTTTGACAGCCCGACGACGCGGCCGTTCGGGATGTAGGCGACGTGGGCCTTGCCGACAAACGGCACCATGTGGTGCTCGCAGTGGCTCATGACCTCGATGTCGCTGACGAGGACGAGCTCATCGTAGCCCTCGACCTCCTCGAAGACCTTGCGGAGATAGGCCTCGGGCTCCTGACCGTAGCCCGCGAAGTGCTCGCGCATCGCGCGAATGACGCGATCGGGGGTGTCGCGCAGCCCTTCGCGGGCGGGATCCTCGCCGATGTAGCGCAGCAGCGCCTCGACCGCCGCGCGCGCCTCGGCGTCGGTCGGACGGTCGGCGCCAGTCGGCTGGGGTCCGAGGGCCGCGTCGAGGGCCGCGTCGACGTCGGCCGCGGTGGGTGCGCCCTGTCGTGGGTCGTTCATGATTGGCTCCGGTCGCGAGGATCTCTCAGTAGTGGCGCTCGAGGACGAACCAGCCGAACGCCCGCAACATCAGCTTCACGATGCTCGGCTCGAGCAGGGGGTCGAGGCGCGTCCAGGCCGTCTCGACGAGGTCGCGGGCGTCGGCCTCGCTTGCGTCGAGCGCGTCGACCGTCGCGAGCAGCGCGATGAGCCCGTCGACCGCCTCCTGGCTCTGGTGGCGGGCCTCGAGGCCGGCCTGCAACGCGCGTCGCCCAGCGGGGTCGAGGCGTGAGAGGGCCTTGACGACCGGCAGCGTGACCTTGCCTTGCGACAGGTCCTCGCCGCGCATCTTGAACGACAGCGTGACGCCGGCCATCACCGGCACCATGTCGCCGAGCGGCGAGATCTGGCCGAGGAAGCCGCGGGTCGACTCCGCGGGGCCGACGTCGCCGAAGTGGATGTTCAGCTCGCGGCCGCGGGTCGGCGAGTCACCCTTCGCCATGTACTGGCGCAGGATCTCGAGCGGCGTCGCGCCCTTCACGAGCATCGCGCCCATGTTCCGGATGAGCGGCGACATGACGTCGCGCCGCTCGAGCGCGAAGCAGCTCCCGACGGCGTCCGCCTCCTGGCCGAGCGACCGGAACAGCCCGCCGACGACCTTCGTCTGCCGGGAGAGCGCGACGAGCCGCTCCTCGAGCGTGCGG
>SYAK01000155.1 GCA_005788935.1 Pseudomonadota bacterium | reverse complement strand
CGCCGTCTGGCAGCGCCTGCCACAGGCGCTGCGCCAGTGCGACAAGCGGAGACACGGCCGCCGAGCCCGATGCGCGAGAGCCCCCTCGTAAGCCGCCGGCCAGGGCGGCCGAGCGCCCTGCGTTCTTGGCTTCCGCAAGACCTGCTGGGGCCGAGGCTGCGTCGAAAGCGTCGATTTCGCGCGCCGTCATGACCGGTCGGCGCAGGGCGCGGGTCATGGCGCTCACCGTGGCGGCCGCACGCGCGAGCGGCGAACCTGCCGATTCGGACGATGCGGCGAACGACGCGGTACCCGAGGTACGCGTCACCGCGCCCGGGGCGACCATCCCCCCCCGCCGCACCGCGCGGGTGAGCTGCTGGATGTGGTCGGGGCCCGACGCCCGACGACGACCGGTCGGTGCGACCGCGCCGACGTCGACGAGGCTCTGGCCGGACTCGGTCAAGAGCCCGAGCAGCTCGGGAGAAGCGGCGTCGAGCCGCTGGTACCCCTCCACAACGGCGCCCGGATTCCGGACCGACTCGGGGGCCACGCCCCGGCTGAAGGTCTCCGCGGCCTCGGTCCCGAACGCACGGAACGGCTGGGAGGCCATGGCCTCGGCGGGGTCGATGCGACCGGGCGCAGCACCGGTGTCCGTTCGCGCTGCCGCGAGGTCGCGATCGAACCGCGAGGCGCCGAGGGCCGGGATGCGCCCAGCCCGCAACGCGCGCGCCAAAGCCACGGACGACAGGGGCATATGACCGAATGCGTCGTCAAAGGAGACCCGCGCCCCATCCGGGAGGCTCGCGCCGGCGCTGGCCTCGCGCGTCTGCGCGGGACGGGCCCCCGTCGAGCCGAGACCCGCCGTGACCCCGGAACGCAGGCCTGCGAGGTCACGCGCGGCGCGCCCCCGGCCGCCCTCGACGATGGCCTGAGCCGCCAGCGAAGCGGGCACGAGCACCGCGTCCATCCGCTCGGGCACGAGGGCGAGACCGAGCCGCCGCTCGCCGAAACCCATCGCAAAATCTGCGGGCTGCTTCGACGCCGAAGTCATGTCGTTCGCCATGTCCCGCTCGCCCGGGACCACCCAGACCGCGCCGTCCACGGCATCCCCGACCCAGGCGGACTGCATCGACCCGCTGTCGCCGCCCGCAGGCCACGCTGCGAGCGACAGGCCTCGCCCGAGTCGCGACCCGGTCACGGCAGCCGACGCGGCCGCAAAGGCCTCGGGGCCGCTGAACGCTGCACCAAGCGGCAAGGGGGCGCGTGTGGGCCAACCGAAGGACCCCAACCCTGCGACGTCGGCGCCAGCGGGCCCTCGGTCAAGCGTCCGAGCCGGCGCGGCAGCCCCAAGGGTTACGGCGCCGAAGTCCTCACGATTCATCGGTATTGCACCAAGGACCGGGGCGCCCGGACGCACGCGAACGCCGGCCTGGCCAGGCGGGGCGCTGGCGGCGGCCACCGCTGTCAGCGCGGCGCCCGACGCGGTCGTACGGCTGGCACCGGGCGCTGACGCAACCGAGGCGTGCAAGGTCGGGTCATCGCCGAAGAGGCCCAGAGCGCGGGCGCTGCCCAGCGCGAGGCGCTCGCCACCGAGGCTGCTGCGGCTCGCGAGGGGACGCGGCGTGCCATCCGGTGTTGACGCGACGCGGAGGGCGACGCGGTCTTCCGGACGCAGGCCTGACGCGGCGGTGGCGCCCGACCCTCCGACGCTGTTGCCCGCTTCGGCCGCGGTCACCGACCAGACGGACGAGCCCCCCCTCGGACCCGGCCCTGCCGTCACGGGCGCCGCGGGCGCCACGAGGTCGCGCAGCGCGAACTGTCCCTGGGCTTCCGGCGTCGACCGACGTCGAGCGACAGCGCCCGTCGTCGGGCCCTGCCGTCGGAGCGCAGCGCCCACCGGCGCCACCGATGCCCGTGCTGTCGTCGTTGCCGCCGACCGTCCCGAGCCCACCGATGGCGGCTCCGCGGCCACCGGCGACTGCGACGGAGCGTCGAGCTGCTCCCGCGCGAGCGAGACGAAGACACCGTCCGCCGCGTCGAAGAGCGCCCAGGCCCGCGGGGCCGTGCGCTGCGAGTCGGGGGTCGGCGTGGCTGCGAGCGCCGAGAGCGACGCCGCGAGCGCCGGCAGTCGACCGTCGATGGTCATCCCATCGAGCCTCGGTGCGAGGGGCCGCGACGCCGACCCTGCGACGCCAAGCGGCGCCTTGCGCAGGGATTGCCGTCCGAGCGAGGGCGCGCTCAACGCTGACCTCGCGAGGGCCTCCGTCCCGGCAGCTCCGCGCGACCCGCGAGCGTCAGACGCTTCACGTCCGGGCTGCGGACCGCTCAGCAAGGTCCGCAGCGAGAGACCTCCCTCCACGAGGGGGCGAAGTGCCGCCAGCGTCATCGCCTGCCCGCCAGCGAGCGCAACCACTGACCCGCCGCGTGCGCCCGACGGAGCCGCCACCGTGGGGCCGCCCGGACCGGCCGGACCGACCGCTGGGACCTGTGGCTCATTTTGGACCGGCCGCGACGGACGCTCGGCGGCCT
>SYAK01000154.1 GCA_005788935.1 Pseudomonadota bacterium | reverse complement strand
CGACCCGGGCACCACTTCGAGCACGCCCCCACCTCCGCGCTCGTGCTCCCCGAGCTGGGCCCGCCCTTTGAGCTATAAGGTCTGATCGCCTGCCAGATGGTGGCGACACGCGCTACTCGCCGTTTCCACGCGCAAACTGGCCACCGTCTGCAATCTTCGTGACCGATGCGCGCGGGGAGACCCGGAAGGCCACGGAATGGCTGGGTTCCGGGGGCCAGATGAGGGTGCTTCGGAACGCCCAGGTCACAGGTCAGAACGTCTCTGTTCCGACCGTCGTCTGCGTCCACGAGAAGGACATGAGGGACGCCTGGTGCATCGTCTCGAGCGACCCGAAGCTCGCCGGACGCGAGGTGAAGACGATCTACGGGCGACGATTCTCCATCGAGGAGATGTTCCGTGACCAAAAGGATTTGAGGTTCGGCATGGGCCTCGGCTGGCGCATCGTCGGCGACGTCGGGCGACGCGACCGATTGATGCTCATCGCCGCCCTGGCGCAGGCTCTTCTTACCCTTCTCGGTGCCGCCGGCGAGGACCTCGGCCTCGACCGCTACCTCAAGACCAACACCTCCAAGACCCGGACTATCTCGGTCTTCCGGCAGGGGCTAATGTGGTATGAACTCATACCAAACATGCCCAGTGAACGTCTCGCGACGCTCATGAACCGATTCGGCGAGATGCTTGCTTCTCAAACGATGTTTGCGCAGACCCTCGGAATTATATGAGGGGATGGGTCAGGCGCAGGACGGGTTTCGGGACCCGCTTCGGCAATTGATGCGAGGGCACGCGACGGTGGTGCTCGTGGAAGATGAGCGCGGCGTGCTCCACCAACTCGTCGAGGTCGATGAAGACGGATGGCGCGCGGGCGAGTTCTCCGGGCGTGCGTCGAGCCTCATCGTGGGGCATCTGCGGGCCGGTCAGCCGCTCTCGGAGGCCGTCTGGCAGAGCCGCTGTGACGCTGGCCTCGTTCCGAGCGGGCCGCTGTCGATGGAGGCGGAGGCTCCCGGGCTGCACCTGGTGTCCGTCTTCGGCCTCGGGGTTGCGAAGCTCTTCTCCCGACCAGCGCGTCGCGATGACTGGGCCGGCGGGCTTGTCCACGTCGGCCTGACGACCCTCGCCCCTCTCGACGCCCAGCTCGAAGGCTGCGACCTGCGTGGCCTGCGCTCGGTCGCCATCAGCGGTCCTGGTTTGTGCGAGGCCGATGTTGTTGGGCTTTCGCAGCTGACCCGACTGACCCACCTCGACCTCTCTCTCGCGCGAGACGGGCTGCCCCTGGACGCTGTCGCGAGGCTCTCTGGGCTCACGCACCTGACGTTGCCACGCCGGTCGCGAGGGCGGGTCGACGGGGCGCCGCTCGCCGCGCTGACCGGCCTCGTGCACCTCGACGCCGCCTCGACCGACCTCCTCGACCCCGGCGTCATATCACGACTCGAAGCGCTTGAGCGTCTCTCGCTACCGGCGCTCCCGGAGGGTGACGTGTCGCTCGGGCCGCTCACCCGCCTTCGTGTGCTCCGCGTCGGCTCGTGCCCGGGAATGCGAAGCCTCGTAGGCCTCGCAGGCCACTCGTCGCTGACGGCACTCGAACTCGAGGGGCTCGGCGACCTCGAAGGGCTGTCGCCGCTCGCGGCCCTGACTTCACTCCGCTCTCTCACGCTCGCGGGCTGCGCGCGTGTCATCGACCTCGCGCCGCTCGCGCAGCTGACGAGCCTCGACGACCTGACGCTTGGCGGTGCTTTTGCCGACCTCGGGCCGATTGGCCGACTGCCTCAGTTGCGGTCCCTCGCGCTCGTCGGCTGCGACCACCTCGAGGACCTGTCGCCGCTCGCCCCGCGCGACCCCCCTCGGGGCTTCGGACCGTGGGTCGGGCGTCTCTTCGGTCGTCTAGCTCCCGGGTCGGGAGGGCTTACCGGGCTGCGCTCGCTCGCGCTCCGAGGTTGTCGGAAGCTTCGCGAGCTCTCGCCCCTCGGGAAGCTGGACCACCTCGTTGACCTCGAGCTCGCGGACCTCGGTGAGGTGACAACCGTCGCGTGGCTCGGCGCGATGCGCGGACTCCACCGTCTCTCGCTGCGCGGCGCGGGGTTCGGGCGACTCACCGACCTCGCGCCGCCCGAGGCGCTGCCAGCGCTGCGTCACCTGACCCTTGAAGGGCTCGGGCCGCGGGCCGCCTTGCCGAACCTGACGCAGGCCCCCGAGCTGAGCGCGCTCGTCTACCGCGGGCAGGTCATCGAGGGCCGAGCCTTCGACCTGCGGCCCCTCGGAGACGCGCCGCGACTGCGGTCCCTGCAGCTCGCGCTCTCGGGCCCGGTCGACCTCGAGCACGTCGGGAGCCTGAGGGCGCTCTCCACGCTCGTGCTGCAGTGGCCAGACGCGCTCGAGCCGCCGTCGCTGCGCCCTGTGGCCCGGGCGGAACGCCTGGGAATGTTGACGCTCGTGGGGCGAGGCGGTCTCTGGGACCTTGGCGCGTTGAACCGCTGCAGTCGGTTGCAGGTGCTGGCGGTCTGGGGCCGTGCGGCGACGCTCCCCGTGCTGCCTCGGCTCCGCGACCTCATGGTCGAGCAGGCCGACAGGCTGAGCGATCTGGGGCCGCTGCGCGAGGCGCCACTGCTCGAGTCGCTCTGGCTCTGCCATGCGCGCGGCTGCTCGGACCTGTCGCCGCTCGCGGGTGCATCAGAGCTCCGGAACCTCGACCTCAGCGGCGCCGAACGTCTCGTGGACCTCGGACCGCTCGCGTCCCTGCGAGGCCTGTGCTCGCTCGGCCTCGCAGGCGCCTCCCGCCTTCAGGACCTGAGGCCTGTGGGGTCGCTGCGCGCGCTCGTGTCGTTCGACCTCGCCCGCTGCAGGGCCGTGGATGACCTGACGCCGCTGCGGTCGCTCGGGAACCTGCGGTCCCTGACGCTCGACGAGACCCGCTGGGAGAACATCGACCTCGAGACGCTTCTGGCCGACAGCGAGGTCGCGAAGGCCCTCGTCAGTCCCGAGCTGACACGGGTCCGCGGTCGTCTCCTCGGCGCCTTGAGCCGTCGAGTCGCGCTCGCGTGAGGGAGGCTGTCCCGGACAACGTCCGAGGTTCAGCTCGAACGCCACATCCACGCTGTCCGAGATGGCCCGCTTGCGGCGTCCACCGGACAGTATGAACGCGAGGCCACCGCAAGCGTGGTTGATTTTATAAACATGAATGATATATGACGAATGTGTCGTTCCAGATTTTGAACTGTCGTCCTTCGGGACAACGCTCGAGGAGATGCACGATGTTGACCGAGTTGCCATTCGCTGGGGTCGAGCGTCGTTGGACGATCGACGAGGCCGGGCAGGAGCGGGCCCAGGAGGGGTTTCGGGATCCGCGGCGCGACCTGTCACCGGGCCAGGTGGCGGTGGTCGTGGTCGAGGACGACCTCGGGGAGTTGCATGTCATCCTCGAGGTCGACGAGGACGGCTGGCGTGGCGGGGAGTTCTCCGGGCGCGCGACGTGCATCGGCGTCGGCTACATGGACCCCGGGCAGCACGCCGACGCCGTGAGTTGCCAAACCCGCTGCGACGCGTCGCTCATCCCGGCGGGCGCGCTCTCGCTCGAGGCCGAGGGCCCCGGACAGCACTTGTTGTCCGTCTTCGGCATGGGGGTGCTGAAGGTCGTGACCGGCGTCGCGGGCCCGGGCGACTGGTCGCGCGAGGTGGTGCACGTCGAGCTCTCCGAGTGGGCTCCCATCGCGGAGCAGCTGCGTGGATGCGAGCCACGCGCGCTGCGCTCGGTCAGCGTCACGGCCACCGTATTGAGCGAGGCTGACTTCACGGCGCTCGCGGCGCTGCCGAACCTGACCCACCTCGACCTGCGCGACGTCTATGGACTGTGGCCACACAGCGCGTTGCGTCGGTTTGCCCGCCTGACGCACCTCGTATTGCCAAGATCGGATGGCAAGATTGAGGAAAGTGCTCTGCTCGGATCGCTGCAGGCGCTCGTCCACCTCGATCTCGGCGCGACGCAGGTGAGCGACCTCGGCTGGCTCGGGCGGCTCGGCAAGCTGGAGTCCCTGGCGTTGCCCAACCTCGACACCGGGCATGCGCCCATCGCGCACCTCCGGGACCTGCGGCGGCTCCGGGTCGGCTCGAACCGCCGCGTGAGCGACCTCTCAGCGCTCGCGGAGCTGAAGCGCCTCGAGATCCTCGAGCTCAGGAAGTGCGACGCGCTCGCCGATCTCTCGGGGCTGAGAGGCCTCGGGGGGCTGCGCTATCTGCAACTCGACGGGGCCGAGCATCTCGTCGATCTCGGGCCGCTCCGAGGACTCACCAACCTCGGTGCGCTGAGCCTCGGCGGGGCCTTCTCGGACCTCGAGCCGCTGCGCGCGCTGACGCGGCTGCGCGCGCTGACCTTCTGTGCCTGTCCGAGGCTCGTCGACCTCTCGCCGCTTACGCCACGCGAGCCATCGCGCGGCCTCGTCGGCTGGCTCGGGAGACTCTTTGGCGGGTCGCCGCCCGAGCCGGGAGGCTTGACGGAGCTGCGTCAGCTCTCGCTCGGCGTCTGCGGATCGCTGAGCGATCTGGGCCCCCTCGCCAAGCTGACCGCGCTCTCGGACCTCAGACTGTGCTATATGCCGAAGCTCTGTGTCATCGACCGGCTCGCGGACCTGCGAGGGCTGCGGCAGCTGCGGCTCGGGCCCGAGCTGGACCAGCTGACCGACCTCAGGTCGCTCGGGGCGCTCACCAGCTTGCGGCAGCTCGCGCTGTTGGGTCTTCCGTCGGGGGTCATGCTGCCCGACCTGCGCGCGCATCGGGAGCTGACCGAGCTGATCGGGCGGGTGGCGGCCGACACGGAGGGTGGCCTTTACGCCGGGACCCTCATCGAGGCGCCGGCGCTCCGCAGGCTCGAGCTCGAGGGTCCCTTCGAGCTCGGGTTGCTGGCGGTCTCGCCGAGGCTCTCCGCGCTCGAGCTGACGTGGCCGAGCGACGCGGCGCCACCGGGTCTGGAGGCGCTCGCGGGACACGGCGGGCTTCGTAGGCTGCTCCTGGATGGCGGGTCGCGGCCATGGGACCTGGCGGGCCTCTCTGGCCACGCGTCACTGCGGAGCCTCACGGTCTGGGCTGGTGTTGCTGGCCTTGTGCCGCTCCCGGGGCTGCGTGAGCTGGAGATTCCACACGGGACGGCGATCTCGGACCTGGGGCCCTTGAGAGAGGCGACGATGCTGTCCCGCCTCGAGATCGGAGGCGTCACCGGCTGCGGCGATCTGAGCCCGCTCGCGGGGCTTCTCGAGTTGCAGTACCTCGAGCTCGGGAACGCAGGGCGCGTGGTCGACCTTGGGTCGCTCGCGTCGATGCGTTCTCTCCGCGGTCTGTCGCTCGAAGGGGCGTCACGCCTGACGGACCTCCGTCCTCTGACGGGGCTCGCGGCGCTCAGGTCCGTCATGCTGACTCGTTGCGTGTCGCTCTCGGACATCTCGCCGTTGCTGGATCTTCCGTGGCTCAGGTTGCTCGGGCTCCATCTGACGGAGGTCCCGGAGGCGGCGCTCGCGGGGCTGCGTGACCAGCTTCTGTCCTTCGTGGTCTCGTCCTTCTCCGAGCAGCTCGCGGAGCAGTACGCCGAGAGCGAGCCTCCGATGCTTGTCACCATCGGGGACACAGGGGCGCATCGCGACCCGTGCCTCCGCCTCGTTCGCGAGGTGTTCGCGCTCGGTCGGGCGCAGGCGCTCGCGATCGGTCATGGCCCGGTGACGCTCGATGAGACGCTGCCGCGCGACATCGCCGAGCAGCTGGTGGGTGAGCTGCAGGCGCTCGGCGTCGAGGCCCAAGTCCATGAGCCCGCCACGGTGACGCTGCTGCACCCGGGCTGCATCGATGAGGACACCATCGACTGCCTTAAGCAGGCACTCGAAATCACCGAGGCCGAGGCCGAGGAGTTCATCGCGGCCGTACCCGTGAAGATTGGCGAGGACCTGCCGATCACCGCGCTGGAGGGGCTCGTGCGCGAGCTCGAGGCCCTCGGGGCGCAGGTGCTGCCTCATGACTGGCGGGCGGGTGGCGAAGCGACGTCGATGCAGACATGAGGCATGGCGAGGCCGCCGGCCAGCGCGCGGCGGTGGCGTTCAGCGCCGCTCGAGGCGCGCTGTTCAGTCGGAGGCGCGCAGGAGGCCATCCGAGAGGGTCACGCGGCGCGAGGCGAGGCCCTCCGCGAAGGCGGGCTCGTGGGTCACGATGACGATGGTCACGCCGTCCGTCGACACGCCGGCGATGAGCTCTCTCAACGCCTCCCGGGTCGCGGGGTCGAGGGCGCTCGTCGGCTCGTCAAGCAGCAGGACGGAGGGCTCGAGGG
>SYAK01000153.1 GCA_005788935.1 Pseudomonadota bacterium | reverse complement strand
GCGCCGCGCCAGCCGTAGATGCTCTGGTCGTCGTCGCCGACGACGCAGAGGTTGCGCTGCGGTCCGACGAGGGCCTTCAGAAGCAGGTATTGCGCGGCATTCGTATCCTGAAACTCGTCAACGAGGACGTAGCGCCAGCGCGCGCGCCACTCGAAGCCGACGTCCTCGAAGCGTGTCGCGAGGAGCCACGGCAACAGGATGAGATCGTTGAAGTCAACCGCGTTGGCGCTGCGCATCTGTTGCGCATAGCTCACATAGACCTGCGCCATCGTGCGCGCGTGGGAGGTCCCGCGCGGGATGTCGGGGTGGTCGGGCTCGCGGCCGAGCTGTTTCTGTTCGTCGATGAAGGCGCGCAAGGCCTTGATCGGATAGCTCTTGTCGGAGAGGTTGAGCGCCTTCAGGACCCGCTTCAGCAGCGTCTCCTGGTCGTCGTCGTCGTAGATGACGAAGTTGCGGCCGACGCCAAGGCGCGACCCGTGCTGGCGCAGGAGCCGCACCCCGATCGCATGGAAGGTCCCGAGCCAGAGGTCGGCGGCGCGGTCGCCGAGCAGCGCGTGACAGCGCTCGCGCATCTCGCCCGCGGCCTTGTTCGTGAAGGTGACGGCGAGGATTTCCCACGGGGCGAGGCGCTCGACCTGGACGAGGAAGGCGATCTTGCGGGTCAGCGCGCGCGTCTTGCCAGACCCGGCACCCGCGAGCACGAGCAGCGGACCGCGGGAGTGGAGGACCGCCTCGCGCTGTGGCGCGTTGAGGTCCTCGAGCAGCGACTCGGCCGAGACCGAAGGGCCTCGGTCACGGGACGGGAGCAGCAGCTCGAGCTGATTGCGATGGCGGTCGTCGGGCGGCACGATGAAGCGGCTCCGGTCGTCAGCGGTGGGCGTGCTCGGCCCACGGCCCGGGTTGGACCTCGGCAAGCGGCGCTGGCTCGTTCACGGTAAGCCCGCGCCGGTCGGGGCGCTGGAGCTGCCGCAGGTGGTGGAGCCCCCATCGCTCGCCGAAGCGGTGCAGCTCGACGGCGTAGCACCAGCCAGGCTCCTCGCGAAAGATGACCCAGGCCGCGTCGAGGCCGCGCTCGACCCCTCGCAGCTGGCCGTCCCAGGCCTGCACCGCGCGCATCGTCCAGGCGTCGTCGGCGAAGAGGGCGCGCCAGTGATCGGAGCCGACCTCGAGAAAGATCAGGCGAGAGGCTGCCCCGGGCGGGCCGAGGGCGGCAAGTCGCTCGACGTCCCGGCTGGCCCACGCCGTCAGGACCTCGCGCGCGACCGCCTCGAGCGCGGCCTGCTCTGCGAGCACGATCTCGCGGCTCGCGGGCGGAGTGGGCGGTGCTGGCGCAATGGGCGCCCTGGCTGCGGGGGCCGTGGCGAGGACGGGGACACGCGGCGGGGCACAGGCGGCGATGGCGAGGCCGAGGATGATGAGGGCTGCAGGGCTGCGCGTGAACATGGCGGCTTGGTTCCGGCCGCGAGGCCGCGGCGCGTGAGGGTCGGGCGGAGAGGTCGGCACGGACGCGAGCGTGGAAAGCCCCAGCGCTCAGGTCCCCTCGGGCGCCGCGGGGGCCCCGCCTCCTCCGCCTCGGCCTCGACGACGGCGCGGGCGCTTGCGACGGCCCGCGCGTTCGGCGCCGCCATCGCCTTCGTTCGGGCGCCCCTCGAAGGGGTCGGCGGCTCGCGCGAGGGGCGGCCGAGCCCCGGCTGGACGGACGATCTCGACCGGGAAGCCGCGACCGTCGCGCAGGGCGCGCACGAGACCGGGGGCGTCGTCAGCCGCGATCGGGAGTGCCGTGGCGAGGCGCCCGAAGACGTCGAGGGTCGCGTGGGGCCCGGAGCCCGCGAGGATCGGGACCTGCGCCTCGCCGAGGGCCTCGCAGTCGAGGTCGCGGGCGAGCAGGCTGGTGCCAGCCGTCATCGCGACGACCCCGGCCCGGTCGGCGGGCGAGAGCGGTGCCGGCGTCAGCGAGACGCCACCCTGAGGCAGGGCGCGAAGCCCGACACGGTAAGCGCCGAAGGTCCCGTCCTGGACCTCGCGGCCGAGTTCGAGCGCGGCGACGCGCACGCGGTCGGGGGTCCCGAGCCCCTCGAAGGTCGCGAGGAGATCGTCCGGGACGCCCTCGACGCCGAGCAGGACGAGGCGGCTCGCGTCGTCGAGCGTCAGCACGCGGCCGATGTGGACCGCGACCCCGTGACGTTCCGCGAGGGCGGCGCGGTGGGCCCGGTCGGGGACATCGTCACCCGCATCGCAGGCGAGGACGAGCGCGTCCAGGCCCGCCTCGGCGGCGGCTGCACACAGCGTATCCGGATCCGCGAGGTGGGCGGGGACGAAGAGGTCGACGAGGGCGGCGCGCGCTTGGGCCATGGTGTGGCGGTAGCACGGTGCCCGAGGCGGGGCAAGCCGGTCGCGGCGCCACGCCGAAAAGGCCTCGCCACGGCGGTTGTGGCGTCGCGCGGGCGCGCTCGAGGCGGTCACACGCGGTCGGGATCATCGGCGTCACGTCGGCCTCCTCGCTTGCCCGTCGCCGCCGCAGGTTGTGCATCCGCTGGCGCGCACGCCGTGCTACGGTCATCGACGGAGGCCCCCATGAAGACTCGCCATTCCGTCGCCCGTCGTCTCGTTCGCCCGCTGATCTCGGCCGGGCTCGCAGTCAACCTCGCAGGCTGCCCGGCCTCGCCACCGCCTTGCCCGGCGGCGCCCGCCTGCCCAGCGGTCGAGGCGACCCCGGCGCCGACACCGCCCACGACGCCCGCCGAGCCCGCGCCGCCGACGG
>SYAK01000152.1 GCA_005788935.1 Pseudomonadota bacterium | reverse complement strand
TCGACGACGTCCTGCGGTCGAAGATCGAGAAGATTCCGGGGGTGGCGACGGTCACCCTGCGCGGCACGCCCGAGCGCGAGGTCCACATCGACGTCGACCGGCGCGCCCTCGAGCGGCACGGCCTGACGCTCGCCCAGGTGGCCGGGCTCACCGGTGGCGCCACCGTCGACATCCCGGGTGGCCGCATCGACCTCGGCGCGCGCGGGCTCGCGCGGAAGACCGCTGGGCGCCCGACCTCGGTGGAGGCGCTTCGCGAGCTCGTGCTGCTGCAGAAGCCGGGCGGCGGCGCGCTGAAGCTCGGGGACGTGGCGGTCGTGTCGATGGGCATGGAGGAGGCGCGGACCCTGTCGCGCGTCAACGGGGTCTCGGCCCTGACCTTCGAGGTGCAGAAGCAGGGCGGGTCCAACACGGTGGAGATCGTGGACCGCGTCGAGGCAGCGCTCGCGAAGCTCAAGATGCCCGCCGACATCTCGATCGAGAAGATCATCGACGTCTCGACCTACATCCGGGTCAACATTCATCACCTCTGGGAGCACCTGCTCGTCGGCGGCCTGATGGCGGTCCTCGTCATCTTCCTCTTCATGCTCGACTGGCGCTCGACCGTCATCTCGTCGCTCGCCCTCCCGACCTCGATCATCACCACGTTCTTCTTCATGTGGCAGCTCGGGTTCTCGTTGAACATCATGTCGATGCTGGGCCTGACGCTCGCGATCGGCATCCTCATCGACGACTCGGTGGTCGTGCGCGAGAACATCTTCCGTCACATGGAGCGCGGGAGTGACCCGTACACGGCGGCCCGCGAGGGCACGAAGGAGATCGCGCTCGCGGTCCTCGCGACGACCCTCACCATCGTCGCGGTCTTCGTGCCCGTCGCGTTCACGGGTGGCATCGTGGGCGGATTCTCTCGCGAGTTCGGCCTCACGGTCGCTATCGCCGTGCTGATTTCGATGGTCGTGTCGCTGACGCTCGACCCGATGCTGTCCGCGCGCATCACGCAGCAGATTCACGCCGACCATCACGAGCGCATGCGGCGCAAGCCCGTCATTGGCTGGCTCGTGCGCTTCTACGAAGGCATGGACGCCGTCTATGCCGGAATCCTGCAGTGGACGCTGCGCCACAAGTTCCTGACGTTCCTCATCCCGACGCTGGTCTTCATCGGCACCCTGCAGCTCGCGCCGCTCATGGGGCAGGAGTTCGCCGGCCGCGGTGACCGCGGCGAGTTCACGGTGCAACTCGAGCTGCCGGGCGGGACCTCGCTCGCGCGGACCTCCGAGCTGACCGCGCAGGTCGAGGATATCCTGAAGGCGTTCCCGGACTTCAGGCGTGTCGCGGCGACGGTCGGGCCGCAGGGGGAAGTCGAGAAGGCGACGCTGCGGGTGCAGATGACGAAGGCGAACGAGCGCACCGAGACCATCGGCGCGATCATGGAGCAGCTGCGTGCGAAGCTCGCGACGATTCCGGGGCTGTCGTTCTACATGCGCGAGGCCGGGCTCGGGGACGGGGCCATGGAGGAGGCGCCTGTCACCTTCTTCGTGCAGGGGCCCGACTACGCGCAGCTCGCGCAGGTCGCCGCGCGCATGGTCGAGGCCGCTCGTCGCGTGCCCGGTCTGCGCGACGCCTCGATGACCTACCGGCCCGGTGCGGTCGAGCAGCGGATCCATGTCGACACGGCGCGCGCCTCCGACCGGGCCGTGAGCCCGCAGGAGGTCGCGATGACGCTGCGGCTCGCCGTCGAGGGGCAGGAGGTCGCGAAGCTCGCCGATGGTGACCGTGACGTGCCAGTCCGGTTGCGTCTGCGGGCCGAGGACCGCGCCAGCGTCGACGCGCTCGCCGCGCTGAAGGTCGGCTCGATGAAGGGCGGGTTCGTGGCCATCTCCGAAGTGACGGGCCGCGACGAAGCCGCCATGCCCGCGACCATCGACCGCGTGGACCGGCAGCGGCAGATCACCGTGACTGGCAACGTCTACGGACGGTCGCTTGGCGAGGTGATGGCGGACCTCATCCCGGCGCTCGACGCCGTCGATGTGCCTGAGGGATATGCCTACAAATTCGGCGGCGAAGCCGAGCGGATGCAGGAGACCTTCGCGAACCTGGGGCTCGCGATGGGGCTCGCGGTGCTCTTCATCTACCTCGTTCTGGCGTCCCAGTTCGAGTCCTTCATCCATCCGTTCACCATCATGGTCGCCCTGCCGCTCGCCATCATCGGGGCGCTGCTCGCGCTGTTCGTGACAGCGACCCCGATGGGCATGGCGTCGATGATCGGGCTCATTCTTCTCATGGGCCTCGTGACAAAGAACTCGATCCTGCTCGTGGATTACGCCAACCAGTTGCGAGAAAATGGTAAAAGCGCGATGGATGCCATGTTGATCGCCGGCCCGACGCGGCTGAGACCGATCCTCATGACGTCGGCCGCCATCATCCTGGGGATGCTGCCCGCGGCGCTCGGGACGGGGGAGGGGTCCGAATTCCAGGCGCCGATGGCGATCGGTGTCATTGGCGGCGTCATCACCTCGACGGTCCTGACCGTGCTCGTCGTCCCGACCATCTACCTGTGGTTCGACCGGTTCACGAGCCGTGGGCGCACCGAGCGGCGGGCTGCGAAGGCCGCCTTGGTCCAGCCGCACGTGGCGGTCGCCGCGGAGCCCTGACCAGGGGCTGCGCGCGACTGCGCTCGAAGCTTGCCGCGGCCCTCGGGCTCGCGTAGACGCCCGTCCGTCCACGCGCCCCGAGGAGCCCATGACCACGAGCGTACAAGCTGCCGGTATCGAGAGCCGCGCTGCCGGCATCCTGCTGCACCCGACGAGCCTCCCGTCGCGCCATGGCGTTGGAGACCTCGGGGCGGGGGCCCGCCAGTTCCTCGACTGGCTGCACGCCGCCGGGCTGACGCGCTGGCAGATCCTGCCGCTCGTCCCCCCCGGTCCGGGCTTCTCGCCCTACGCGACGGTCAGCGCCTTCGCGACGAACCTGCTGCTTATCGACCTCGAGGCCCTCGCCGAACTCGGTCTCCTCGCGCCGCGTGACCTGCTCGCGCCGCGCGGCATCCATCCGGATCGCGTCGAGGTCGAGGCGGTCGAGGCGTGGAAGCTCCCGCTGCTGTCGCGGGCGGCCGACTGCTTCCTCGCAGGCCGTGGCGACGCGGCGCTCGCTGACCTGCACGCGGCCTTCGAGCGCTTCGTCGCGACCTCGTCCTGGCTCGAGGACGCCTGCCTCTTCCTCGCCATCCGCCATGACCGCGCGGGCCTCCCGTGGTGGGAGTGGGGAGCGGCGCTGAAGGGTCGCGACGTGGCCGCCATGGACGGCGAGCGCGTCCGCCTCGCGGAGGCCATCCAGCGTCTGCGCGTCCTGCATTTCCTCTTCGAGCACCAGTGGACGGCCCTGCGCCAGTACGCGGCCGAGCGTGGCATCCGCATCATCGGCGACGTGCCGATCTACGTCGATCTCGACTCGGCGGACGTCTGGGCCCACCGCGACATCTTCCAGCTCGACGCGGAAGGCCGCCCGGCGCGCGTCGCAGGCGTCCCGCCCGACTTCTTCTCGAAGACCGGTCAGCGCTGGGGCAACCCGCTCTTCGACTGGGACGCGCTCGCGGCCCGCGGCCACGACTTCTGGGTCGCGCGCCTCGCGCGGATCTTCGAGCTGGTCGACGTCGTCCGCCTCGACCATTTCCGCGGATTCTCGGCCTATTGGGCCATCCCGGCCGACGATGAGGACGCGACGGGCGGCGTCTGGGTCACGGGACCGGGCCGCGCGCTCTTCGAGGACCTCGAGCGGGCGCTTGGGCCGCGCCCCATCATCGCCGAGGACCTGGGCGTCATCGATGACGACGTGGAGGCCCTGCGCGACGGGCTCCGGCTGCCAGGCATGCGCATCCTGCAATTTGCGTTCGGGGAATCAGCTCGCCACCCGTTCTTGCCGCACAACCACCGCCCGCGGAGCGTCGTCTACACGGCGACCCACGACAACGACACGACGCTCGGCTGGTGGCTCGAAGCGACCGAGCGCGAGCGCGACCATGTCCGGCGCTACCTCGGCGTCAGCGGGC
>SYAK01000151.1 GCA_005788935.1 Pseudomonadota bacterium | reverse complement strand
TCCTCTTCCGCCTGCTCCATGACGAGGTCGAACGCCGCGACGCCAAACAGCTTCAGCTGCGTCTCGAGCGCGCCAACTTCGAGCACGAGCGCACCCTCGAGGCCTTCGACTTCCACTTCAACCCTGCGATCCCGCGGGCCAAGGTCATCGATCTCGCGACATGCGCCTTCGTCGACCGGCGCGAGGTCGTCCTGCTGCTCGGACAGGCCGGCGTCGGCAAGAGCCACCTCGCCCAGGCGCTCGGACACAGGGCCGTCCGCAAGGGCCACAAGGTGCTCTACAGCGCCGCGAACGACATGTTCGCGCAGCTGCGGGCAGCCCGCGGCGACGCCAGCTACGACCGCAAGCTCCTGAGGTTCACCGGGCCGGATCTCCTCATCATCGACGATCTCGGCCTTCTCCCGCTGCGCGGCGACGAGCCGGCAGACCTGTATGAAATCATCCGCCAACGATACGAGCGCGGCGCCATGATCATCACCTCGAACCGAGACGTCGACGAGTTCCCGGCCCTCTTCGGCGACGCCCTCCTCGCGAGCGCCGCCATGGACCGCCTCCTCCACCACAGCCACGTCATCGCCATCCAGGGCGACTCCTACCGAAACCCCGGCTCCGGACGGCGCAAGCCCAATCCTGCCGACTGACGACCCCGGGCCCCACCGCGATCACTTTGGCCGCCCCGAGCTCGCCAGCCCGACACGTTCAAGCGCCCCATCGCGACCACCCTCGACACGCCCCTCCGTCACCGCCGTGAGCGCCTTCACGACCGACCCGCGACCCCGATCAGTTTGGCTGCCCACGACGCGATCCGAACACCCGCCCATTGACACTGCACTCACAAGCTAGCTATCTCAATCAGTTGGCCGGCTCGAAGAACACGGTGATGCCCCCGTATTCACCCGCGGGCACATTGGCGCCAGTCTCCAGCGTGACCGTGACGGACGGCGAGCAGACCTTGTAGCGCGACACGCCGACCTCGCCGCTCTTCTGATAGACCATGCGGCCGCTGGCATCGTAGATGCGATAGAAGTCCAGATCCTTGCGCGTCGCCGGGCTGCTGTTGCCGTTGACCTGGATGGTCGCGCAGCTGAAGCCGGCTGGGACCGTATAGGTCTTTTTGTAGGACTCAAGGACACGCGTGAGCTGGTAGGGCCCTGCTGGCGGGTTGCTCGACGACGTCCGGCAGTAGCCGCCCTCGTCTCGGGCGTTCTTGCACTCGTCAGGCGAGCTCCACGCGACGGTCGCTCCAGGGGTGCCATCGGCACAGACCCCCGGCTGCCCCGCCCGCCTCACCCAGGTCTTCGACTTGTCCCAGAAGGTGATCGTCTTCTCCCAGCCGAGGTCGAACTTCGCGAAGGTGAAACTGAAGATCTTCACCTCGAGGTTCCAGCACTTCCAGACGCAGACCTCGCGCCCGGCATAGAGGCCGAAGCCGATCTCGCCCTTGGGACCGGTGATGATCAGCTCGCCCGTCGTACCGAGCACCGAGTCCGCGACCTTCCAGCAGCCCGCCACGGTGTCTCGGATACCGCTCACGATCATGCGGACCGTCGGCACTAAGTCGAACCTGATGAGCTGGAGCGAACCCTCGACGCCCACCCGGCCGACGCCGAGATCGATACCCGCGAACAGGTTCACGTCCAAGCCCGCGTAGAGCCCGAGCCCGAACTGTCCCCCGACGGCTGGCACCAGCCCCTGCGACCTGTCAATGACGAGCTCGGCCGTCAGGGACGCACCGACGTTCATCCCGGCGTCGACCTCGAACTTCAAGGGAACCGGCCCGGCCAGATACGTGTATGCATAAATGTAGCGGAACTGGCGGTCGCCCAATGGCCTCCGCCGACCTTTGCCCCCTGCCGCAGTTCCGGCGGGCGTGTTCGTCCCGGTGGTGTAATTCTGCTTGGGCGGCACCGTGGACTTGCCGTTCCAGTTGCGCTCCTGGGCCTTCTGGTAGCAACTCTGGGACTGGGTGTTGGCGGTGTTGGAGGCGCACGTGTCCGAGCCGAACTCGGCGATCGGGCAAACCATCACGCCGTTGGTGGTCTTGCACCAGCCGTCCTCGAAGAGGAAGTCGAGGACCTTGATGTTGAAGACGGTGACCTCCGTCTGCAGGTCGAGGTTGGTGCCCGTCGTGGCCTTCGCGTCCTTGCCGAGCAGGATTGAGCCCGTGTCGGACAGGCCGTTGATCGAGGCGAGCGTGAGGGGCTTCTTCATCAGCACGAGGCCCGCGCGGTGCGCCTCCTTGGCGTAGTTGCCGACCGCCACGCTCCCGAGCTGATTTCGACTCGCCTGCGAATCGAAGCTGTAGTTCGCGTTGAACCACTCATTGCCGTGTGTGTTTTCGGTCAGCTTCTTTTTCGTGATGACGCTGTAGGGGCCAGACCCGTTGGCCTTGTCCGAGCCCTCGTCGTCGCCCGCGTCCTTGTCGTCCTCGGAGGCCACCTCGCCCGGTTCGGGGGCCATGAACACGACGGGGAGCGTCGTGACGTTGTCGACCACGTTCCCCTCGTACTCGGCCTGTGGCGTCGTCACCCGCATCGTGACCGAGCCGGCGAGCTCGCCGTTCGCGTCGAGGTCCGGGTTCAGGCTCGCGAGCGCCCGCGTCCTCTCGAGCAGGCGGAGGTCCTCGTTCGAGAGGCCGAGCTGGAAATTGTCGTCGAGGCTGGTCTCGGTGAAGATCGTGGCGCAGCGCTCGACCTGTGTGAGCTCGCCTGAGGCTTCGTCGACCGCGTCCTCGAAGCGACAGGTCGGAGTGTAGCTCCGCGACGGGTCAAAGCTCGACGGGTTCTGCATCCACAGGTCGAAGGTGCGGTTCGCGTCGTACTTGTAGGTCGTCTCGACGGGCGCGGCGGCGAACGCCTCGTCCGACTCGAAGGCCTCGCGCCCGAGGTCCTGGCCCGGCACGTCGACCACGTGGCCTGGCAGCGCGAGCTGGAAGGTCGCCGTGATCGCCTCGGTGAGGTCGAGCGCCTGAGAGCTGAGGCGAGCCTGGAGCGTCAGCTTGGAGTCCTCCCCGCGCTCGGTGAAGTCGAGCTCGAAGCTCCCGTTGTCGAGCTTCGCCGAGAGGATGCGCAGGTTCGGCGCGCTCGGCGTGCCGACGATGACCGTCGCGGGCGCGAAGATGTGAGCGGCCTTGTGGAGCAGCGAGTCGCCATCCTCGGCGCTCGCGACGCTGTCCGCCGAGCGATCGATGGCGTAGTTTCCGTCGGGCCCCTTGACGAGCGGCACCTCGTCCACGGTGTAGAAGACGCCATAAAGGCCATCCTCGACGCCGACCGGGACGAAGTAGTCGACCGCGGTGTCGCGGCTCTCGCCAGCCTTGAGGTCCTCTAGGACGACCTGGCCGACGATGACCGCGCCCGGGATGCCGTCGGCGTCGACCTCATCGAGGGCCGCGCGCAGCTCCTCGATGTCGGCCTCGACCGGGGCGATGCCGACACGGATGTTGACGACGCTCCGGTCAGTCTCACCAGCGTTCTTGATGGTGAAGCTGCGCCTGTCCGCGATGCCTGCGGTGACCCGCTCGGGGACGTCGACGTTTGACATCTCGTACTCGCCGACGACGAAGTCATCGACGATGACGTTGAAGTCGCCCGACGGGACACACTGGTTGGCCGCGGGCGCGAACGTGGTGCCCGGACCGCAGGTCGGCCCGGTGGCGTCGTCGGCGCAGCCGCCGATGGACGCGGCCGCGGCGAGGCCGACGCCGAGCGACCGCAGGAACGTGGGGATGGTGCGCATGGGTGTCCTCGCTTCTGGATTCACCGATTTTGAGAAAATTTGTTGAAAGGTGTTCATTTTGCACCACCCTTCGCCTGCGGCGAGACGAAGCCGTAGAGCGCGCGGCGCACGTCGCGGTCGGTCTGCGTATCGAGCAGCGACCGGAGGACGGCGGCGTTGCCGGGGTGCGCCTCGAGGCCGAGACCGATGATGCGGACGAGGACGCGCATCGCGTCGGAGTCGGTCTCGCGCGAGGCCTCCTTGACCGCCCAGGCGTTGCGCGGCGCCGAGGGCTCCATTTCGGCGAGGGTGCGGAGCGCCGACAGCCGGACGGATGGGGAGGCCTCGGCGGCGTAGCGGACCGCGAAGGCCTCGAAGGCGGCGGGCCCGGTCATGCGGCGGAAGGCCTCGAAGGCGCGGGTCCGGAGCTTCTCGTTGTCAACCGCGAAGAAGGGCGCCACGACGGGCAGGACAGTCTCGAGGTCGCCGACGTTCGACAGCGCCGAGAGCGCGTAGGCCTGCTGCCGGAACACGCCGCTGCCGTTGAGGAGCCCGGCGAGGTCGCGGACGACGCGCGCGGTGACGTCCGGGTCGGCCTTCTGCACGAAGCCGAAGGCGCCGTAGACGTTGGTCGCCATCGACTGGATGATGGCGCCCTCGGGGCTATCGTCCTGCGCGTTGCGGAACGCCCAGACGGCCGACATGGTCTCGGCCCGCGGCGACTCGAGGTCGATCATCGCGACGAGCGCGCGCTCGCGCGACAGGGCGCGCCAGCCCGCTTCGGTCACGACCCTGACGAGGACGCGCTGCGCCTCGACGTGGCCAGCCGTTGCCATGGCCGAGAAGCCGAAGCCGATGAACGACTCGGGATCCTCGCCCGAGTAGGCGTTCAGCGCCCGCGCGAGCTCGAGGCAGCGGTCGGGGTAGTAGCGGACGTAGTTCGTGAGCAGGCGGTGGCCGCGGGCCGTGTTGTCGGCGAGGGTCGTCGCGTAGTCCGCCACGATGGCCTTGACGTCGCGCCCCGCGATCTGTGGCACGGCGCGCGCGTCGACCGCGTACGCGTCCTTCTCGACCGCGTCCGCGAGGACGGCGGCGGCCTCCGCGAGGGTCGCTGGGAGGGCGGCGAGGTCGCCCGGGGTGCGCTCGGCGACGAAGACGTCGCTGTGTGAGGAAAGAAAACCCTTTCGGGTGCTCGAGGTGACCGTCTGCCGCGTGTGGATGCGCTGGATCCCGCGTCCCTCGGGGGCGAGCTCGAATGTGCTCTCGGCGCCCGTCACGGTGACCTGGATGGGGCCGAGCGGCGCGAGCGACGTGGCGTAGGCCTTCGAGGGCGAGGCCGACGTCACCGTGCGGACGATGGACACGGCGCCCGTGGCCGCGTCAACTGCGCCGCGACGGTACTGAGCATGGACGTTCAGCTCCTGCTGCGTCTCCTGCGCGGACCACGCCCCGCCGCCGTCATCGGCGATGACGACCTGGAGTGGCTCGACCAGGCCGCGCACGGCGAGGGCGAGCTCCTCCGGGTAGCCCTTGCGGAAGGTGAAGGCGCCCATCGCCCCGTTCCGGGCGACGCGCATCGTGAAGGGCTGCTCGAAGAGCTCGACCCGTGCGTCGGTCGACGCGTCCATCTGGATCTCGACGTCCTGCAGGCGGGCGGCGAGGGTCCAGCCAGAGGCGTCCTCGCCGATCACGCGCCAGTGAAGGGCGGCCTTGCGTGCGTGCTGGTTGACGACGCGGCGCGACTTCTCCTTGGATTCGGGGGCGAGGCCGTCGGCGATCGACTGCGCGAGCAGCCCGAAGTCGACGTCGCTCGAGCCCGTGTACGAGAGCCGGTGGATCCCGGAGTCACCGACCGCAAAGCGCAGACTGGCCATCGGACCGGCCTCCACGGCGTGCCGGGCCTCGTGAACGAGCGCTGAGCTGGTCATCGAGGGGCTGGCGCCGCCCTTGGCGACCTCGGCGTCGCAGCCGAACCTCGCGGCGAGCGGGACCACCGCCGCGAGGGTGGACAGTTTTCGCAGGCGTCTACGACTCATGGGAGCTCCTTGGGGACTCTGGCCCTGTGGGGTGACGGGACATCTTCGGCGCGCACGAGATGCGGGCCATGAGGAGCCCGGGTGGCGTCGCATCCCCCCTTTACCCGCCGCGCCCACCCCGATGTTTGCAGAACATTTCGCCATCCCCGGAC
>SYAK01000150.1 GCA_005788935.1 Pseudomonadota bacterium | reverse complement strand
CGGTGCGTGTGACGCGCCCTGTCATGACGGTGAGGTCTGCGCGGGCGGTGTCTGCGCGCTGTCGTGTCCGGTGGGTCAGGAGGCCTGCGGCGGTGGCTGTCGTGACCTCGGGAGCGACCGGGCGCATTGCGGTGCGTGTGACGCGCCCTGTCATGACGGTGAGGTCTGCGCGGGCGGTGTGTGCGCCCCGGTCTGCGCCGCTGGATGCCTCCACGGGATCTGCGCGTCCCCCGAGCGCTGCGCCTGCGACGAAGGCTGGTCGGGGGCGCGCTGCGACGTACCGACCGCCTGCGAGCCCGGGCGCGCCCTGTGTGTGGACGCATGTCGCGACCTCGCGGCCGCGCCCGAAGCCTGTGGTGGCTGCGGGACCGCCTGCGCGGACGGGGTCGCCTGCGTCTCGGGGGCCTGCGACGCGCGATGCGCGACCGGGATCGCGTTCGCGGAGCATACGAGCGGCGCGGCGCTCGACCCGACGTCGAGCCGCGTCGTGGACGCCGACGGAGATGGCTGGACCGACATCCTCTGGACGCATCGGCTCGGCGGCGCGGTCGAGATCTGGTGGGGTGGCGAGCGCCGCTTCCGCGACACGGCGCAGCGCGTGGTGCTCGGCAGCGGCCTTGGCCACGTCGACGTCGGCGACGTCACGGGCGACGGCTTGCCGGACCTCGTCGCTTCAAACGCCAGCGCGGGCGCCATCCTCGTCGCGCCATCCGTCGGTGACCGTCGGTACGGGGTCGCCGACGCCACGCCTCAGGCGCATGGGCCGGGCTGGATCCGCCTCATCGACGCGGACCGGGACGGCGATCTCGACCTCATGGTCGCGCTCGATGGGCAACCCTGCACCCTGCTGCGCCCGAACGACGGGGCGGGGCGCTTCGGGCCGGGGGCCTGCGTGCTCGACCGCGCCACGGTGGGACGTGTCGCGGACCTCGACGGCGACGGCCACCCGGAGTACGTGCTCTCAGAGCCACCCGCCGTGATGGTCACCACACCGACCGGGCCCGTCCTCGCCCAGTCGGTCGCGCAGCTCGCCTCGCTCGGGCCTGTGTCCGGCACGGCGGGCGACATCTTCCCGCTCGACGCGGATGGAGACGCGGACGTGGATCTCGTCGTCTCCGTGCGCTCCGGGGGCGAGATACGCCTGTACACACTTCGCAACGAAGGCGGCGGGCGGTTCGTGGCGTGCGGGGTGACGGCGGCGCTCGCGCGTCCCCTCGCAGGCGGCGAGCTCGGCGACGTCAACGGCGACGGCGCGTGGGACATGACGGCGCTGACACCGTGCCCGCTCTGCCTCGGCGGGTACCACGTCGCCTTGCAGACCACGGGCGAGGTCGGTGTCCTCTCGCTGGCGTCGAGCGCGCCCGTCCTTCCGCGCGCCGGGGTCACGGCGCTCACGGTGACCCTCGACGCCCCAGCGCCCGCGGGCGGGGCGTGGGTGACGCTGAGCGCGCGCGTCGCGGAGGCCGTCACGACGCTTCCGCCGCTCCGGGTCGGCGCGGGCCTCCTCGCCGCGGTCCGGGTGGTGCCCGTGCCCGATACGTCCGGAGGCCACGTCACGTTCGTCGCGACGCTCGGAGCGAGCACGGCGTCGCTGCGGCTCGGCGTCGATGACCCGGCAGACGCCCCGGATCCAGCGACGACCCCCGGATTTCGGCGGGTGCCCGCGGGCAGCTTCACCCTCGGCTCACCGCGGGCGGAGCGTGGTCGTCAGGCCGGCGAGACCCCCGTGCGGACCTCCATCTCGCGTCACGTCGAGTTCGGCGCGACCGAGGTGACCCAGGGTCAGTGGAAGCTGCTCGCAGATGGTGTGAACCCTGCATGTTTTCAGACGCCTGACGTCGCGGAGTGCAGCGGCGCCAACGCCAACGACCGCGCGCCCGTCGAGAACGTGTCCTGGTGGAGCGCACTCGGATACGCGAACGCGATGAGCGACGCGAACGGATTGCCCGCCTGTTATCGCCTGCCAGACGAGGTGACGGGCGGCGCGGCCTGCTCGGGTCGTTGGCAGGACGGCGACCTTGACTGCGGCGAGGAGTGGCCCGAGGTCGCGGCCCCCGACGTGTCGCGCTGCGAGGGCTACCGCCTCCCGACCGAGGCCGAGTGGGAGCACGCCGCGCGGGCGGGGACCCAGTCCGCGACCTACGGGGGCGACCTCGACGCGGCACCCGAGGACGCGGCCTACGCCTGGCCCCACGCGAGCCTCGCGGACATCGCGTGGTACGCCGCGAACACGAACCGCGGGCCCGAGGATGGCTACCGCGCGCCGTGGGCGGTGGCGCAGCTGCAGCCCAACGCGTGGGGGCTCCACGACATGCTCGGCAACGTGCGGGAGTGGACCTGGGATGCGCCGCCAGACCCATTTGACCCCGGCGGGGAGGGGCTCGCCGCGGACGACGCCGACCGGGCGGGCGGGGCGGATCCCGAGCGCGGACGTATCGCGGCCTGGCGCGAGCTGGGGCACAGCGCGCCGGCGTTGCGCGAGGTCCGCGGCGGGAGCTTCATGAGCCCGGGGACCGAGGCGCGCGCGGCGGCCCGCGCCTTCGAGCCACCAGGCGCGCGGAGCCTGGCCGTCGGGCTGCGACTCGTCCGCACGCTGAGCCCGCTGTCGCTCGTCGTGGCGCCGTCGGTCGCCGCCCCCGGGTCCACCGTGACGCTGCGCGTGCGCCTGAATCGGCCGGCCGGAGCGGGCGGGGCCGTGGTGCAGCTCACGGGGACCAGCGACGGCACCCTCGACCCGTGGCCCGAGCTCGTGGTGCCAGCGGGCGAGACGGACGCGTCCCGGGTCGTGCGCGTCCCGGAGGATGGGACCTGGGTCCGCTTCGCCGCCGCGACCCCGGAGGGCGAGACAGGCGCCGACCTCGCGATCGCGGGCCTGGCGCGCGTGGCCGTCCCTCCGGGCAGCTTCGTCGCTGGCGCGCCCGAGGGCGAGCCCGGCCGGCAGTACGATGGGGGTGGTGGGCTGTCGTGCGAGGCTCAGACGCCGGTGACGCTGACCCGCGGCTTCGAGATCGCGACGGCCGAGCTGACGCAGGCCGAGTGGATGGACCGCAGCGGCGGCCCGAACCCGTCCTGTACCCAGAGCGGTGAGGGGGCGTGGCATGGCATGGATTGCCAGTTGCACTCGGAGGCGCCACGGCCCGCCGACACCGAGCGCCACCCCGTCGAGGGGGTCGCGTGGCTCAGCGCGCTCGCCTACGCCAACGCCCTGAGCCGGGCGCATGGGCTCGCGCCCTGTTATGTCCTGCCGACCACGGACTCCGAGGGGCGCGCGTGCGGCGCCGCGTGGCACAGGGGCGAGCTCTGGTGCGGCGACGCTGCGGTGGGCGAGCTGATGGGCGGTGACGTGCACGCCTGCGAGGGGTATCGCCTGCCGACGGAGGCGGAGTGGGAGTACGCGGCCCGCGCGGGCACGACCACGGCGACGCACCTCGGCGACATCGACCTCGACGGGCTTGACGCCTGGGGCCGCCCCGACTGCGAAGCGCCGCAGCCGGCCATCGACGCGGCGGCGTGGTGGTGCAAGAACACGGTCGACTGGCCCTCGGGCGAGGGGGCTGCGCGGGAGGTGCAACGGAATCCGCGGCCTGTCCGCACGCGGACCCCGAACGCGTGGGGCCTGTACGACATGCTCGGCAACGCGGCGGAGTTCGTCTGGGCTGGCGACCGCCGCGGTGGGGATGGCCTGTGGGGTCCGCTGCTCGCCCCCGTCGATCCGCAAGGCGGCCCAGCCTTGTCCGCCGACCCGAGCCGTGACGCGCCGGTCGCGCGGGGTGGCAGCGCGCTCGCGTTCGGGGCCCGCGCCGCCGCCCGAAACGCCCATGGACGCGCAGGGTTTCGGCTCGTCCGGACGATCCGCCCCGCCCCATGCGACCGCGGCTGCGCGCCTCGGCTCGCGGGGGTGGCGGTGGTTCCGGCGGTCGCCGCGCCCGGCAGCGACGTGACGCTCACGGTGACGCTCGCGCGTGCCGCCGGTCCGGGAGGCGTGGCGGTCCCGGTCTCGGGCTTCGCGGGCCCGTTCGAGACGGGTGCGCCGACGGGGCAACGCGTCGTGACCGTGCCAGAGGGCGAGCTGGTCGGGGTCGCGTCCATGGAGGCCCCCGTCGCTGCAGGTCCGGTGACGTTTCAGGCCGCGCTCGGCGGGTCGACCGCGTCCGCGCGCCTGACGGTCGACCGCAGCCGCGACCCGCGTCACCCGGTCGCGCTGATTCACCCCGCGACCGTCGATGGCGTCCACTTTCCGGAGGCTGCGTCGCGTATCCAAACGGTGCGATGGGATGACGACCGCCTGCTGGTCTTCGTCTCGACGTGGGCCAACCCCGGAGCCGCGTCCCGCGGCGAGGCCCACATCCGAGGCCGCGAGTACACCGAGGCCGCGACGCCCCTGTCGGACGGGATCGAGGCCTTCGCGTGGGGACAGCTCAAGCGCCACGGGTACCTCGCCCAGGTCCTCGACGACCGCTCGGGTGAAGCCTCCCGGGCCTCGCGGCGCGTCATCGCGGACGTCGCGCCCACGGACGCGTGGCCAGGCGGCGAGTCCGTCCCCGAGTGCTTCGGGTGTGCGGTCCGTCTCACGTCGGTCGCCCTGACACAGGGCGGCGAGTTGAACCTGTTCGCGACGGTCTCCCCCGACGACGCGTCGGCCGAGTGGCCCATCTGGGCCTTCGCGTGGTCCCTGCCGCCGCCAGGGCCCGCGGCGGGGCGGCTGGTCCGCGGCCTGTACGAGGGGCTCCTGGCAGCGCCGGACCTTGCGGGTGGGCGCCTGATTCACGGCCTCGAGTGAGACCGCGTGACGTCCCCCGTCAGCGGGGCGCCCACCGGGAGAGCAGGTCCTCGGCGGCCTCTGCGACGCCGCCCTCGGCCGAGGGCGGGATGAGCGAGGTCGCGCGGGCGCGGACCTCGGGCGCGGCGTCGGTCGGCGCGAAGGTGCGGTCCACCGCGTCGAATCCATCGAGATCATTGAGGTCGTCGCCGGCCATCGCGGCGTGGGTCCGGGACAGCCCGAGGCGGGCGAGCACGTCGGCGATGCCGGAGCCCTTCGAGACGCCTGGCGCCGTCATCGAGACGAAGCGCACGCCGGGCATCTTCGGCGACCGCGCGGGGTGGGCCGAGACGAGGCGCATGGCGGCCTCGGAGGCGGTCGCGAGCGCGGGCCACCCGTCCTCGGGGGTCATCCAGAGCAGGCGCACGACCGGGGCTTCGGGCGGCCAGCGGACGACCTCAGCCTCGACCCCGAGGAGGGCCTCGTGCTGGCGTACGAGGGCGTCGCGGGCCCGCACGAGGTGGCGGCCGTCGGCGGTGTAGGCCTCGAGGGTCGCGCCGAGGTGACCCGCCAGCTCTGCGAGCGCCGTGGCGTGGGCGGGGTCGAGGGTCCGGGCTGACACCAGCTCGCCCGTGCCGCGCATCACGACCGCGCCAGCCTCGAAGACATGCAGCCCCTCGGGATCTGCGCGTTGGGCGTACCGAGCGGCGGCGCCGCGCCCGGGCCGGCCGGTGCAGACCGAGACCCGGACGCCGGCTTCGCGCAGGCGTGCGAGCGCGGGCCAGACGCGCTCGGCGACGCCGTCGGGGCCGACCAGTGTGCCGTCGAGATCGGTGAACAGGATGCCGCGTGCCTCTGCCATGCGCCGAACCTCCGGCGCCGAGCCTCGCGCGCGCGGTCGACCGCGTCAATCGTTGCTGGCCGCTCCGGCTGCCCCAAGGCTCCGGGAGACCGCGGATGAGCGCTGACGTTGTGTCAGCGAATCACGGCTCGGGCGGCTTCTGGCGCTCGAAGCGTCCTTCGCGGACGAGGTCGGGATGGAAGAAATGGGTCCCGTGGACCTGCCAGGCGACACGTTCGGCGGCCCCACCTGTGGGAGGCGGCCAGTCGGCCGTGAAGGTGCGTTCGCCCGCAGGACCGGGACCTGTCAGGGCACATCGGGCCACCTCGGCGTGTCCGGTCGGCGTCAGGAAGCGGCAGGCGCCATCCTTGTCGCGGCGCAGGAAGTGGGTGCCGACTGCGAGCGTGAAGGGGCCGTCCGGATCCGGGACGTGGATTGGGGCGGCCTGCATGTTGGCGCTCGCGTAGAAGACGTCCGGGCCGGCCTCGATGAAGACGAAGGTTTGCGAGCCGAGCGTCTTCCAGAAGAGCTCGATCCGCCCGCCCTGCGCGATGGCGATCCGGGCCGGCAACGCCGCCCCCTCCACGGGGACACCGCCCTGCAACTGGCTCGCGTCCGTCACCGTCCCGTCGGGCGTCACCGTCCAGGTCGTCACGACCCCGCTCGTGGCCTCGGTGCGGCGCCAGGTGCCCGCGAGACGTGCGAGCGTGAGGGCTGCGTCGGATGGCTTGATCGTCGCTGGACGGGCCGCCGCGAGCAGCTGCGAGAAATCGGGCAGGATGAGCGCCTCCCCGCTGGTGTTCGGGCAGACGAGGACCGCCTTCGCGGGGCTCTCTGCGGCGACGAGGCAGGCGCGCTCGGGCTCTGCGAGCTTCGTGCAGACGCGCACGAAGTCGCTGTTGTTCCGCAGGGGCGCCTCGAGGGAGGCCGTCAGCGGGTTGATGTCCGCGAGGTTGGCGCGCGCCACGGCGAAGGTCGTGTCAAGGAGGGCGGCGCATTGCTCGGCGGGGGTCGGTGGCGGCCCCTTGGGTGTCGCGGCCGCCACAGGCCCTGCGTCGGGTGGCATGCCGGCCTCGGGGGCCGACTTTCCGCAGGCCGAGGCGAGGAGGGCAGGCGCGATGAGCGAGGCGGCCGAGCGGGCAGGGAAGGGCGGCATGGCCGAAGGTTCGCACGGAGCTCGGGGCGCAGCAAGTCACGCGCGCGGACTCAGGCGCGCGGCGGCAGAAGCCCGAGCTCGCGGCTCTCTGCGAGGAAGCGCTGCGCGGCCTGTCGTTCGGCCGCAGACAGCTGGAAGGCGCGGTGGGCGAAGATGTCGCGGCGCACGAAGCGGGCCCACGCGAGCTCGAGGGCGTCGCGCGGCGTGCGGCGCAGGCGGCGCAGGAAGTGGCTCTCGTCCCAGGTGTTGGCGCCGTGGAAGCAGCGGATAAAGAGGTGGCTGTGCTCGGGTCCGAGCACCCCGACTGGGCCTTCGCTGCGGATCTGCTCGAGGAAGACGGAGTCCTCTGCGCGCTTGGCGTTCGGGTATCGCACGGCCGTCTTGCGGTGCAGGATGGTGCCCGGCGTCCCCGCGCCGACGTCGCTGCGATAGGGGTGGTCGACGTAGCGCGGCGAGCTGAGGTGCATCAGCGTCCACTTCAGGACAACGGCCTGGCTGTCCGTGCGGAGGAGGTGCTCGACCTGGAACCGGATCCGGTCGGGGTGGTACCACTCGTCGTCGTCCCATTGGACGAGGAACTCGCCGTTGGCGCGCTCGAGCGAGATGTTGCGCAGCGCACCGAGGAAGCGGCCGTCTTCTGGCGGCAACCGATGGTAATGAATCGGGAACTTGTTCGAGAATGGGGCCAGCATCTCGCTGTAGTCGACGGCGCCGTCGTCAACGATGACGAGCTCGAAGCGGGGCCACGTCTGGGCGGACAGACACTGCAGCGCCCGCCGCGCGAGGGCGGGGCGGTCG
>SYAK01000149.1 GCA_005788935.1 Pseudomonadota bacterium | reverse complement strand
GAGGGGCTGCAGCGCGACAGCCACGTCACCGACTACGCCTATTTTGGAAAACCTGTCATCGTCGACGTCGGGGACACGCTGCGGCTCGTGCCGATGTCGACCGCCGACTACGCGACCTGGCGCACCCTCGCGAGCCCGCTGCCCGTGTCCCTGCAACCGCTCGCCGACCCGGAGGCCGCCCCGCGCACGCTCGCGCTCGACCCGGGCGTCGAGGCCCCCGTGGCGCTCGTCGGCGGCAAGGTCGCAGGTGTCGCCCGTCTGCTCGGGGGATGGGGTCTCGCCACACCGCCGACGCCCCTCGCCATCACCGTCCGGCCCTATGCGGTTTGGCTCGCGCCACTGCGGACTGCGCTCGAGGCGCTCGCGACCCACCCCGCGATGGCTGACCGCCACGTGCGCTACGCGGTGCTTGACGGGCTGCCGGCCTTCGAGGCGGCCTTCGAGGCCGACCTTCCGGCGCTCGCGACGCTTGACCGTTTCCGCGCGGGCGCTGGCGCCGCGGCCCCGTTCGCCCCCATCCTGGCGGCGGGCGGGCTGCAGGCCTGGCTCCGGGCCCAACCCTTGCCCTACGCCGAGCTGCGTGCCCTGCGCGAGGCGCTCGTGGCGCGTTTCGGGGCGCTGTCCGTGCGCCAGGGGCTGCGCTTCCGCTCGTCAGCGACGGTCGAGGATATTCCGGGCTTCAACGGCGCCGGCCTCTACCGCTCGGCCTCGGGCTTCCTCGAGCCGCAGCTGCAGGACTCGGCCGAGGACCGGGCCCGCAGCGTCGAGGGCGCGGTCCTCGACGTCTGGTCGAGCTACTGGGGCTTTGCCGCCTGGGAAGAGCGCGCGGCGGCCGGAATCGACCACTTCGCGGGGGCGATGGGCATCCTCGTCCACCCACGCTTCGACGATGACCGCGAGCGCGCCAACGCGGTCATGACGATGCGTTGCGACGGACGGACGACCCCACCCGTCGCCCCAGCGGCCCCGGGCGACGGGCCGAGCTGCGCCCTCGTCATCAACGCCCAGCCCGGCTCCCGCTCGGTCACGAACCCCGGCGGCGGCGCACTGCTGCCCGAGATTCTTGAAGTCCGTGGGTCCTCGCGCGCCGACGGGGCGCTCACCCGGGTCCAGGCGGCCTCCGTCCTCGCCGACAGCGCGGTCATCATCCCGGACGCTGTCGCCCGCGACCTCTACGCCGCCGCGAGGACCCACGCAGCCGCCTGGCTCGCGGCCGACAACGCCCGTCGACCCATCTCGGAGGCCGCGCGCACGCTGACACTCGACTACGAGCTGAAGTGGGTCGAAGAGGGCTGGCCCGCCCGCGCGGACGGACTGACGACGCCGTCCCGCATCATCTGGCGCCAGGCCCGCGTCCTCGACCGCCCGCTGAGGATCGCCGCCCGCCCCGACCCGTGGCTCGGCTCCGCGGCCCCGCTGACCGAGCACCTGCCCGTCGACCTGAACCCTGACGCCGAGGGCATGACCGCGCTCACGTGCGCCCGGCGCGGCACGGACGGGGTCCGCGACGTGACGCTCCGCGTGTATCGGGTGACGCTCGGCGCCCAAACTGACAGTTCGTCAGCTAACCAACCCTCCGCGTTCGTCTACAAGGCCTTCCTGCATATCGAGCAGGCCATCCCGGGGGTCGCCGAGGCCACTCCGGTCGGCCGCTGGTTGCCGCACACGGCCTTCGCGCTGACACAGTCCGCAGACGCAGGCGGCGACCACCTTGGGCTCACGCTGACACCCGCCGCGGCCGAGCTCACGGGGGTCGACGCCCTGACGTTCGACCTCGGCCCCGACGCAGCCGGGAGCCTGACGCTCGAGCGACGCGGCGCGACCTCGACCCGGTCCTGCGCACCCGCGCGCGCGGAGGCCATCTGGAGCGGCCCGACCGCCTTTCTGCGCGCCCTGCTCGCAGCCTCGACCCCCAGCGAATGAACCGGATGACCTCGGCCGATTTCAGGTGCGCGGCCGGATGCGGCCATCTCGCAGCGCCGTCGTGACCTCCGCCGCGAGTCCGGGCATCGTGTGGACCAACGCCTCGATGACCACCGTGAGCCCCGCGTCCCGGGCCGCTCCCGCCGTCGTGGGCCCAATCGCGGCCACCGCCACCGCCCCGCGCGGGAGGCCTGCCGCGTCGAGCCCGTCCGCGAGGGCCCGGACCGCGGTGGGCGAGGCGACAGTCCACAGCGCAACCCCGTGCGCGAGCGCGTCGGAAATCCGACCCGCGGCGTCTGGAGCGACCTGCGTCGCGTAGCAGGCCACCTCGTGGACCTCCGCACCATGCGCGCGAAGGCCGTCGGGCAGCGTCCGCAACGCCGCCTCGGCGGCCGGGAAGAGGACGCAACGCCCAGCGATCCCCACCCGACCCATGACCTCGACCAGACGCGCCGCATCCGGGGCCGCGGCCACCGCATCGGATGGACGCGTGAGCAGGCCTGCGAGCGCCGACGCAGTCCCGGGCCCGACCGCGAAGGCCCGCGCCCCGCCGAGGGCCTCCACCACCCGATGGCCATCGCCGAGGGCTCTCAGGCCCGCCGAGAGGGCCTCGACCGCGGCCGCCGAGCTCACGACGACATCGGTCCATCCGCCAGTCGGAAGAGCCGCCACGAGGGCCTCCGCCACGGCCATGGGCGGACGTGGGATCCGCCTGAGGAGCGGCACGGTGATGACCCTCGCCCCCGCCTCCGACGCGGCGGAGAAGACCGCGCGGTCGTCCTGCTCACGGGTGAGCGCGATGACGAGGGTGCGTGTTTCAGGCATCGCGCGCTGCGGCGAGCAGCCCCTCGGCGCCGAGGCCAAGCAGCCGGCCGCCGAGCACGACCCCGAGGGCCTCCGCGTCGTCGACCCCGCCCTCGACGGCGTCGCGCAGGATGAGGTCCCCCGCAACATTCGCGACCAGCCCGTCGAGGCGCATCCGCGCCCCGGAGACGGTCGCATGCGCCGCGAGCGGGATCTTGCAGTTGCCGTCCAGGGTCGCGAGGAAGGCCCGCTCGGCGATGGTCGCGACCGCCGTCGGCCCGTCTTCGAGGTACCCCACGAGTTCGCGGACATCCGCCCGGTCCACCAACGCCTCGAGTGCGAGCGCCCCCTGACCGACCGCGGGGATCATCGAGGCCGCCGGGAAGGCGAGGCTGATGCGCGCGCCGAGTCCGAGGCGCTCGAGACCGGCACATGCGAGCAGGATCGCCTGAAGCCCGTCCGTACCGGCGTCGAGCTTGTGGAGCCGCGTGTCGACGTTGCCGCGCAGCGGGATGATCTGGAGGTCCGGCCGAAGCGCCAGCAGCTGCGCCTTGCGGCGGAGGCTCGACGTCCCGACGACCGCGCCGGGCGCGAGAAACGACAGCCCCGGGTCAAACGCGACAGGCGCATGGCCTGCGGGCAGGACGAGGGCGTCACGCGGGTCCGCACGGGCTGGCACGCCGATGAGCGCGAGACCTTCCGGCAACTCGGAGGGCATGTCCTTCATCGAATGGACGGCGAGGTCGACCTCGCGCGCGAGGAGGGCCTCCTCGAGCTCCTTCGTGAAGAGCCCCTTGCCGCCGACCTCGGAGAGCGGGACGCTCTGGATGCGGTCGCCCGTCGTCCGGATGATGACGATCTCGACCGAGGCGACGCACGCCGCGCCGCCCGCATCGCGCAAGGCGAGCAGGCGGTCACGGATGTGGTGGGCCTGCCACAGGGCGAGGGCCGAGCCGCGGGTTCCGATGCGCAGGTTCATCGCGGTTCTCCAGGCCTCAGGCGGTCTCGCCTGGCAGTTCGTCAGGGTCGGTGTCTGTCGCGGAGGTCGTGGCCGCCTCGAGACCGTGCAACAGACGGGCCGCCTCGGCAAGCGACACGGCCCGGTCGGGGGCCGCCCGCAACGCCGCCATGGCGGGGTGAAGCAGCTTGTTCAGGATGGCCTCGACGGTCGCCTCGACAGCCTCGACCTCGGCCGCGTCAAGCCCGCTCAGGCGCCGCGCCCGCGCCCGCTCGAGCTCGAGCCGTGCGACCCCGTGGGCGTGGTCGCGCAAGGCGCGAAGCAGCGGCACCGCCCCCTGCTCGGAGGCGTCCTGAAGCGCCGCGGCGACCGCCTCCGACACGAGCACCTCGGCCCGCTGCGCCTCGGCGTGGCGATGCGCCAGATGGTCCCGCGACACGGCTTCAAGATCGTCGATGTTGTACAAGAACACGCCATCGAGTTCGCCGACGTCGGGGTTGATGTCGCGCGGCACCGCGATGTCGACGAGGAAGATCGGCCGATACTTGCGCCGTCGCATCACGGGCCCGAGGCGACGCCGATCGAGGACGGCCCGGTCGGCGCCCGTGCAGGTCAGGACCACGTCGGCCGTGGCGAGCAGGGCGTCGAGCTGCTCGAAGGGGCGCGCGCTCCATCCGAGCTCGCGGGCGAGCTGCTCGGCGCGGCCCGGGCTGCGGTTCGTGACGATGACCTCGCGGACACCGTGGCGAGCGAGCGAGCGGGCCGTGACGCGCCCCATCTTGCCCGCGCCGATGACGAGCACCTGGCAGTCGGCGAGCGACGGGAAGATCCGCCGCGCGAGCTCGACCGCGACCGACCCGATGCTGACCGTCTCCTCGGCGATGCCGGTCTCGCTGCGCGCCGCCTTGGCCGCACGGAAGGCCTGCGGCACGAGGCGCCCACGGACGGGCCCGACGGTCCCGGCGGTGCGAGCCGTATCGAAGGCCTCGCGGGCCTGCGCGAGGATCTGCCCCTCACCGACCACGAGGGAGTCGAGGCTCGCACACACGCGCATGACGTGACGGACGGCGTCCTCGCCCCGGTGGACGTACCCGTGGCGCACGAGCTCTGTCGGATCGAGGCCGCGCTCGGGGGCGAGGGCCCGGGTG
>SYAK01000148.1 GCA_005788935.1 Pseudomonadota bacterium | reverse complement strand
GTGGACCCAGCACTCCGGGAAAGAGCTGTCCTACAACCACCTGCTCGACCTCGACGCGGCCTGGGGCGCGGCCTGCGAGCTCGAGCGCCCGGGTGCGGTCATCGTCAAGCACGGCTCGCCCTGCGGCATGGCGACCGCCGAGTCCCCCGTCGCCGCGTGGCAAGCGGCCTTCGCGTGTGACACGGTGTCGGCCTTCGGCGGGATCCTCGCGGTCAACCGCTCCGTCGACGAGGCGCTCGTCGAGGCCCTCGGGGACCTCTTCCTCGAGGTCCTCGCCGCCCCGGGCTACACCGAGGGCGCGCTGCGACGCCTCGCCGACGGCCGCAAGAACTGCCGCGTGCTGACGATGAAGGCGAGCGCGCTGGCGCCCGTCACCGTCCGCAGCTCGGTCGGCGGGCTGCTCGTCCAGACGGCCGACGCGGGCCGCCTGGACCCGTCGACGTGGACCGTCGCGACGACGCGCGCCCCCGACGCAGGCGAGAAGGAGGCGCTGGCCTTCGCCTTCCACGTCGCCAAGCACGTCAAGAGCAACGCCATCGTCCTCGTGCCGCGCCCCGGCCCCGACGGCGTGATGACCGCCATCGGCATCGGCGGCGGCCAGACCAACCGCGTCGACGCGGTGCGGCAGGCCATCGCGCGCGCTGGCGAGCGGGCCCGCGGGGCCGTGCTGGCGTCCGACGCCTTCTTCCCGTTCCCGGACTCCATCGCCGAGGCGACCGCAGCGGGCCTCTCGGCGATCATCCAGCCCGGCGGCGCCATGCGCGACAAGGAGGTCGCCGCAGCCGCCGACGCCGCGGGCATGGCGATGGTCCTGACGGGCCGTCGCCACTTCCGTCACTGAGACACGCCACGCGCGCCTCCCGAACCACCTGAAAAGACTCGGACCCGCAAGAGAGAACGCATGACCATCCATCGCGTCGAGATCGCCCTGAAGCCTCATCTCACCGACGCCCGCGGCCTCGGCGTCCTCCATGCCGCGACGCAGCTCGGGCTTGCCGGCCTCGAGCGCGTCGAGACCCGTGACCTCGTAGGGCTGAGCGGCACGCTGAGTGCGGACGAGCTCGGGCGACTCACGGAGCGTGCGCTGCTCGACTCGGTCGTCGCGTCAACCGTCGGCGGCGAGACCGTCGCGGCCTCGCACGTCATCGAGGTGGCGCTGCTGCCCGGCGTGACGGATCCCGTGGCCGAGACGGTGAAGCACGCCGCGCGAATGCTGGGCATCGAGGCCCGCCTCGAGGTCGCGACCGGGCGCCGCTATCTGCTGCACGGGGCGGTGTCAAAGGCCGACGTCGAAGCCCTCACGACGGGCGTGCTGGCCAATGGCATCATCGAGCGCCACGCCATCGACGCTCACCTGGCGCCTTCGTTTGGCGGCGCCACCGACGGTGACGCCTCGCTCGCGGTCGAGGTCGTGACGGTCCGCGGACTCGACGATGACGGCCTGATGGCGGTCTCGCGCGAGCGCCGCCTGTCGCTCGATATCGCGGAGATGCGCGCCATTCGCCATCATTTCGAGGGAATCGAGCGCGACCCGACGGACCTCGAGCTCGAGATGCTGGCGCAGACCTGGTCGGAGCACTGCGTCCACAAGACCTTCCGGGCGCGCATTCAGATGCGCGAGTGGCGCACGGACGGGAGCCACAGCGACCGCGTCGTCGACGGCCTGCTGAAGACGACGATCCGCGCCGCCACCGAGAAGCTCGCGCGCCCGTGGGTGCGGTCGGCCTTCGTCGACAACGCCGGCATCGTGGCCTACGACGACCACCACGACCTCGCCATCAAGGTCGAGACCCACAACCGTCCGAGCGCCCTCGAGCCCTTCGGCGGGGCCAACACAGGCCTCGGTGGCGTCATTCGCGACGTCCTCGGCGTCTCGGCGCGCCCCATCGCGGGCCTCGACATCCTGTGCTTCGGCCCGCCCGAGCTGCCGTGGAGCGAGCTGCCCGCAGGTGTCCTGCACCCGCGCCGCATCCGCGACGGCGTCGTCCACGGCATCGAGGACTACGGCAACAAGATGGGCATCCCGACGGTCGCGGGCGCGGTCCACTACCACCCCGCCTACACGACCAACCCGCTCGTCTTCGCGGGCTGCCTCGGCCTGCTGCCGCGAGGCTCGCACCCGACCGAGCCCCGCGAGGGCGACCTCGTTGTGGTACTCGGCGGCGCGACTGGCCGCGACGGGCTGCGTGGCGCCACGTTCTCGTCCGAGACCATCGATGCGGGCACGGGCAAGGTCTCGGGTGGTGCCGTGCAAATCGGCCATCCCATTCACGAAAAGCAGGCCCTCGAGGTCGTGCTTCGGGCCCGGGACGAGCGTCTCTACCACGCCATCACCGACTGCGGCGCGGGCGGCCTCAGCTCGGCGGTCGGCGAGATGGGCAAGGATCTCGGCGCCGCAATCGAGCTCGCGCAGGTGCCACTGAAGTATGCCGGGCTCGCGCCGTGGGAGATTTGGCTGTCCGAGGCGCAGGAGCGCATGGTGCTCGCGGTCCCGGCCGCCCACTGGCCGCGTCTGCAGACGCTCGCGGCCGAGCACCGCTGCGGCGTCGCGGCCATTGGCACCTTCGGCGGCGGGGCCCTCGTCGTGCGGATGAAGGGCCGCACCGTCGGCGACCTCGGGCTGCACTTCCTGCACGACGGCATCCCGCGCCGCGAGCTGCTCGCCGAGTGGCGCCCGCCCGCCCCGACGCCGTGGCCGCCGCCCGCCGAGGACGTGGCCGACGGCCTGATCGCTCGCCTCGGGAGCCTCAACATCCGCAGCCGCGAGGACATCATCCGCCGCTACGACCACGAGGTCCAGGGCGGGACGGTCGTGCGGCCCCTCATCGGCGTCAAGCGCGACGCGCCGAGCGACGCGG